>JBASYW010000220.1:0-13806 GCA_049277715.1 Dethiobacteria bacterium
CTCACCGGGCACGGAGTTCAAGCTTTTTGAGACCGCAGCCGGCAAGATCGCCGCCCCGGTATGCATGGACGCGAGCTATTTTGAGACCTTCCGCATCCTCGAGCTGCAGGATGCCGAAATCGTGATCATCCCTATCGCCAATCCCGAGCCCTACAATTACTGGCTGGCCCTGCGCGGGATCTGGCCGCGCGTTCAGGAATGTCCCGTCTACGGGATCAAAAGTGCTCTGGTGGGGAACCTGCTGGGGTTTTCATTTACGGGACGGGCGGGGATCTTCGCGCCCGCGGAGCTGACTCCCGACGGCAGCGGCGTTCTCGCCGAGGTTGCATCGCCGGAGGCGGAGGGAATCGCCGTAGCGGAGATCGACCTGGACGAGTTGCAGAAGCTGCGTCGCGAACATCCCTGGCGCGACAGCAACCCCATGCTCTACCGACGCTATTTCCCCCACGCCTACCGGTCCATATCCCGGGGGCAGCAGAAAAGTTCCGGTTCCGAAAAAACGAACCCCTGATTGTGGCGGTGAGAAATATCTCCACATTCCCCTGCAGTAAAAATATTTTTCGCACCAAGGACAAGGTACCCTCTCCCAACAATATTTTATCTCCGGACGGATGGTGACAAAAACAAAAACACTATCGGCAAATTTTTTGGTTCACTTTATGGATATTTATTTGATTTTGAAAAAAGGGGAAAAGAGAGGTACGCCCGGTGTTATATGCCGGGTGAGACCGGACACCGGCAGATCATTCCCGGTATCCGACTGTTGTTCTGTGTTATAAACCGCTTGGTTTCTGCTCGTAGGCGACAACTTCTTTTTCAGGGTAATAGAAGAAAATAATTGCACCGATAACAATGAATATAGCGGCTACCGGGCCGGTCAGCCGGATGCCGAGAGGCTGATCCGCCGTCTTACCGAAGTAATCCAGCAACACGCCGGTAATTATCGTTGACAGGCCAAGCGCCAGCTTCAAAATGAAGCCCTGTGCACCGAAATACATCGCTTCACGCCGTTGCCCGGAAAGCCTCTCTTCCAGATCCGAGACCGCGGCAACGATGGCATCGGGGACGACAAAGATGGCAGATACCGGAATTCCCATCAGCGCCATCAAAATATAGCCGAACATCTGCGGGCTCAATCCGAAGAGCGGCTGCCCCAGAAAGTAGATCCCCGGCAGAAGGATAGCAAAAAGAATAAGGGAGAAGAGCATGACCGCTTTCAGACCGAACCTTTTCGAAAAAATGTTCACCAGTGGAAAGCAAAGTAAAGCCATTACCAATACCAGGCCGAAGTAGATGGCCGTATCTCCTTCCGTTCCTCCCAGCAAGACCGTAACGTAGGGAGGTATATTCAGGGTGACGATATTGAAGCCAAGCCAGAAGGTGACATTGCCGGCCAGATAGACCATAAAGGGGCGATTCCGGAAAGTGGTCTTCAGCGCATCCACCAGCCCCAGTGTGGCCGGTTCGGATTTGGCATAATCCCTTTCGCGGATAAACATGGGTACATAGAGCATCACCAGACCAACTCCGCCCATCACCCAGATCATGCCATAATTGCCGATTGAATCAATGAGCATCCCCCCGGCAACCGCCGCCCCGGCGACGCCCAGGATGCTGAAGACCGCTTTCCAGGTGGACAGATCGACACGGTCCTTGTTGGAACGGGCCAGCTCCGGCAGCAGGGCCAGGTGGGGACAGACATAGGCGGTAAATAAGGCAAAATAAATTCCCAGCATAAGGGTCAGGTAGATGCTGTTCAACGGTGATTCGCCGGTCGCCGGCGGATAGAAAAGGGCAATAAAGACCGCCGTATAAAGGATCCCGCTGTAAAGCATGAACGGGATGCGGCGGCCGAGGTGACCACTGTGATTATCGGACCAGCGGGCGATGATCGGGTCGGCGATCGCATCGACCACGCGGCCCAGGAACATGATGATACCAAAAGCAAAACCGGAAATCAGCGCTTCTTCACCTTTGATCGGCGTCAGGACATAAAAATACATCAGCCAGGTAACCATGATCCGGTCAATCAAGCTGTACCCGCCGGCGCCGATGCCATAAGCCAGTTTACCCCAGTAAGGCAGTTTTTTGACCATCTGTCAAATCTCCTTTTAAGAGTATTTAGCTCTTTTCTTTTTATATTTTGTTTTCGTTACAGAATCCGTATTCCCTTTTTTTCTTTTTGAAACATAACAATGGAATCATGAAAATTTGGCTTAATCTCCGGACAAAACTCTCTCCATGCTCATTGACCACTCCTCTTTATTTACGGTTGATCCACCAGAGAGCATGGGCCAGGAAGCCGGCGGCGGAGGCAAAGGCCGCTCCGGTAGCAGCCCGTCCCGTCTGCGGATCAACCGTCTCGCAGCAGAACCCATTGTCCATGGGCGCACGGCACAAGAAGTCAACGCCGCCTTCGTTAAAGGCAAGGATATCATTGCAGGCGGCCAGCGGCCAGGGCTTGGGAGCATGCAGCGAACCGGCTTCGGCAAAGGGACAGTTCCCGTGAAGGTGAGGATTTTCAGGCGAGCGGATCCAGGCCACGGTGTTCCTGAAGACCGGATCCTCGGAGGAGCAGAAACCATAAAAGGCAAGCAGTTGCAGACTGCCCGGCGGATTGTCGTAAAGCTGGAACCGGCCCTCCCCGTCCACCGCCCAGACGAACATGCCCCCCCGGGACCCCTTGACGGTTCCATGCCGGTAAATCGCCTGTTTTAACGCGGCGGCCAATTCGGCAAAATCTCCGGGATCTTCCCAGCGCCCCGCAGCCTGCAGCCCGGCAAGGTAGATAAGAGCGCGCTGCAGCAGGGCGTTATCATAGATCAGGAAGGGATAGAGCACCGGATCATCCGAAGGGTCGAGGAAGGTGCGATAAAGGCCGCTTTGTGGATCAAACTGCGCCCGCGCTTTTTCGGCCAGCAGCTTCAGTCCCTGGCAGATCATCTCTTCATCGAGCAAAGAAAGGTCACCGGTAACACTTTCGTAGCGCTCCAGGGCCAGGAAGTGGGCGGCAAGCTGATCCAGCTCGAAGCCGGGGTAGAGCAGGGCGCCGTTGATATAATGCGCATGCTCGCCGGCACGGGCCAGGTGGCGGCGAAATATGGTCAGCAGCAGCTCCCGGGAGGTGGCTTTATCCGCTAGCAGCAGAGCGGGAAAGCTCCATAAGAGGGTATCTCTGCTCCAGTAGGCGGCACTGACATAATAACGGGGGCTGCGCGAAGTTACCGGCACAAGCGAATCATCGTCCAGCGCGCGCCCCAGGGCGTAGAAATAACTGAAAAAAAGATTGCGATTCAAGACCTTCGCCGCAGTTTTGTTGTATAGATCAATCCGCCGCTCTTCCAGCCAGCGCTCCGTCTCTGAGGCCAGGGCTGTGCCTCCATGCCGCTTCAGGTCTACCGCGGTGGTTCCGGCGCCGTCGTTCTCAAGGTTGACGGCGATGTAGAGGGTCATGGTAGCACTGCCGCCGGGAACCACCTCCTGTCGGACCGCTCCCCGGTAAGAAACGGGTTCCCCGGGCAGGGCGTGAAAATCCCAGCACGATTGTTCGTCCTGTTTCTGCTCCGCCACAAGGGCCATGGCCAGGGCGGCCAGAGGGAGACCGTGGCGTGATTCCAGAATCAGGCTCCCCGTCCAGCTGTCGTATTCGATAACGTGCTCGCTGCTGACCGGTCGCCGGTTAAAGATCAGGTGATTGAATTCACTCCAGCAGCCGTGCCAGCCCAGTTCGGCCTTCATCGGAGCCGATGAAAGGTTGGTCAGACGTAGCCGGAAACAGCAGCCGCGATGGCCCGGTGGAGCAAAGATATCGCCTTCAATATTATAAAGGCCGGGTATACTCTCCTCGAAATGGGGAATCCAATCATGCCGGTAGCGCCAGACCAAGCTGCCCGGCCGGATGGCCTCGTCCCCATCTATAGTAACAAAGGGTGCCAACAGTGGACGCTCCTCTGTGCCCCTGAATTCCAACAGGCCCCGGGCACCCATGTGCAGCACGTTGACCGACTTGATTTCGCCGGCTGTCCCGATCTCGGGAAGAGACAGATATTCATTGCCGGTGAGATAAAGAGTTTCTTCTGCGGCAAGCTCCGGAGAAGCGGTCATCAAAGTCAGGATCTGTTCTTCTCTGGAAATTTCTTCAGTCATGTTTTATTTCCTCCAGCAATCGATAGACGTTGCCACCAAAGATGGCCCACCGCGGTCCAACCAATGCGGCAAAGTAAGGGAAGAGTCCTTCCGAACTCTCCAGCAGGTAAAGATGCCGGCACATTCATTCGTTTTAGCCTGAAGCATCGGATACATTATATATATATTGGCGCAGGCCGGCAGGGATGCAGCAGATTTAGGCAAGCCTGAATTTAGCTTTTTCGGAGCAAGTATAGCAATATTCCGTTATAGATGTCAACCGAAATACATACCGGTCCTGCCCCCGGACAGGCATGTTGACTTTTATTTTTTATGAAATTACAATAGGGGCATATAATTGGTAATTTTATGTCCATACTAATAGAGAAGAGAAGGCTGATGCTGCCGTAATACTCCAATGTTTCGGGAATTTGCGATAATCGTATTTGCCTTTGCTTTTATTATAGATATCACACCCGGTCCAAAGGCAGAAAGGCCTTTTGAACATTGTACTTAAGGGGTGAAATATAGTTTATGGGAAAAAATCAGCAACGTTGTCTTTTCTGTGCCCGGCTTTTTGAACAGGAAGTTCCGGCCGAGACAGTGCAGATACCCGGTGAAGCCCCAAAAACAAAATCAATCTGTCCTTTGTGTGAAGCAAGAATAAAGAAAGAAGCTGAGGACACCTGGAAAGAACCCAAACCCATGTAAGGACCAAATATTTTCAAGAAGATGGTGATGAAGCAAAGATATCTGAACAGCCCCCTGATCCCCGGAGATGTTCATATTCTTATCCCGCCGGCTGCATATTTTAATCTGTTTCAAGCATCGGCCGCCTTCAGGCGGGCAATATTCCTCGTCAAAGCCAGTTCCGCCCGGGCCACATCCAGACCCGGGGGGCGCTCGCGCAGACGTTTTTCGGCCCTCTCTTTGGACCGACGAGCCCTGTCCACATCGATATCCCCGGAAAGCTCCGCTGTATCTGCCAGAATGATTACCTTATCGGGACCTGCTTCCATAAAGCCCCCCGAAACGGCCATCCGCTCTCTGTTCTCTCCAACCTTGCGATAATAGAGAACGCCCGGCTTCAATGTAGTCAGAAGAGGAGCGTGCCCGATCAGAACGCCCAGATAACCCTCTGATCCCGGAGCAATAACGCTTTCCACTTCCTCCATCAATACTCTTTTCTGAGGGGTAACCACTTCTAATCTTAACGAACGCATCAAGGCTGCTCCTGTCCCCTTTTCACAACCTCCTCGATATTGCTCGCCATATAGAAGACCTGTTCCGGCAAGTCATCGTGAAGGCCTTCGAGGATTTCTTTAAATCCTTTAATGGTATCCTTTAATGGTACGTAAGCTCCCGCCCTTCCGGTAAAAGCTTCCGCGACATGGAATGGTTGAGAAAGAAAGCGCTGAATCTTACGGGCTCGGGCTACGATTACCTTGTCTTCATCAGAGAGCTCCTCGATACCCAGGATAGCGATAATATCCTGGAGTTCTTTGTAACGCTGCAAAATTCGCTGGACACCCCGTCCCACTTCATAGTGTTCCTCTCCCAGAATACGGGGATCAAGAAGCTTCGAAGTGGAATCCAGAGGATCTACAGCCGGATAAATCCCCAACTCCGACAACTGCCGGGAAAGAACGATGGTTCCATCCAGATGGGCAAAAGTAGTCGCCGGGGCCGGATCAGTCAGGTCGTCGGCAGGCACATATATAGCCTGAACCGAGGTGATCGAACCGTTCTTGGTTGAAGTAATCCGTTCCTGCAGTTCACCCATCTCGGTAGCTAAAGTAGGCTGATAACCCACGGCGGAGGGCATCCGCCCCAACAAAGCCGAAACTTCAGAACCGGCTTGGACAAAGCGGAAAATATTATCGATAAAGAGCAACATATCCTGTCCACCCGTGTCGCGGAAATACTCGGCAGTGGTCAACCCGGTCAATCCGACCCGGAATCGGGCGCCGGGAGGTTCATTCATCTGGCCAAACACCATGACCGTTTTATCCAGAACGCCGGATTCGATCATCTCATTGTAGAGTTCGTTGCCTTCTCTGGTCCGCTCGCCCACGCCGGCAAAGACTGAATATCCCCCATGCTCATAAGCGATATTGCGGATGAGTTCCATAATCAAAACCGTCTTCCCTACCCCGGCTCCACCAAAAAGACCCATCTTCCCTCCCTTGGGCAGAGGGGCCAGTAGATCCAACACCTTTAAACCCGTCTCCAGGATCTCCGTGGAGGGTTTTAGTTCCTCGAAAGAAGGTGGCTCACGGTGGATAGGCCACAATTCCACTCCTTCCAGTGACCCTTTATCATCGATGGGCTCACCCAATACATTGAAGAGTCTGCCCAGAGTGGAAGGTCCGACCGGCACTCTGATGGAGGAACCCGTATCTATAGCCTTCATTCCTCCTTGCAGGCCATCAGTAGAAGCCAGGGCCACACAGCGAACCATGTTGCCTCCAAGATGCTGCATGACTTCCATGGTCAGGTTTATTTTATCTTCCTTGATCTCAATGGCATTGTACAGACTGGGTAGGGTCTCTTCGGTAAATTCCACGTCCACAACCGGGCCGATAATTTGCACTACTTTTCCTGCCTTCATTTTTATACCTCCTCCACTACCGGGCCTTTAAAATTTCGGCACCGGTGGCTACCTCCAGTATTTCCGTAGTAATGGCGCTCTGGCGGGCTTTATTGAACGAAAGGGTCAATCTTTCAATCATCTCGTCGGCGTTGCTGGTGGCACCGTCCATGGCAATCATTCTGGCGCTGTGCTCACTGGCTTTCGCCTCCAGAAGGGCCTGATATACTTTGATCTCACAGTAACGGGGCAAAATAGCGGTCAATATCCCCATCGCCTCCGGCTCGTAAATATAGTCGATCTCTTCAGCTTCCTCCAGCGACGGCGTTACAACAGGTAAAAGCCTATCCACTAGAGCAACATGATGAAGTGCCGAATGAAAACGGGCATAGATCAGGTTAACTTCATCGAGCTGTCCATTTAAAAAAAATGACATCAGTTCCCGAGCCAGATCCCGGGCCTGGGATATGTGCATGTCATCCTGAATCACTACGGAATGTTCCAGGACCTCCACCTCTCGCTGTCGAAAATATTGCAAGCCCTTGCGACCAATCGTCACCAGGTTTACCGCTCTTTCCTCTCGGGCCAGACAGTTCTCGGCTAGATGAATCAGATTTGAATTGTATGCTCCGGCCAATCCCCGATCACCGGTGATCAGCACATAGCCCACGGTTTTAACCTCACGTGGTGCTACCAGCGAAAGACCCCGGGCTTCCGGTGCCAATGCCAGACGGCCTGCCACTTCGTTTATTTTTTGGGCATAGGGACGGGCTGCCCACACCTGTTCCTGTACACGACGCATCTTGGCCGCCGCCACCATTTTCATGGCTCTGGTTACGTGCTGTGTATTGGTAACAGCGCGGATACGCCGTTTAATATCCCTCATATTAGGCAAATATTCCACCGCCTTTGTTTACCCTGATCGTGCTTAAAAACATCTACAACCTCATTCCCCTGCAAGGGGAACCCTCTGCCGTTTCGAAAGATAACTCACTCGCCTTTGGCGAAACTTTCCTTGAATTCCAGGATGCTCTTCTTTAATTTATCCTCCAGTTCTTCATCCAGCTCTTTTTTCTCCCGGATATCATCGAGGATATTGCTGTAATTGCTATGCAGAAAACGGAGAAATTCCTGTTCAAAAAGACTGATTTTATCTACGGATATATCTTCCAGATATCTGTTAACCCCGGCATAAATAAGTGCAATCTGTTCTTCTACAGGCATGGGCCGGTACTGGACCTGTTTCAATAGCTCCAGCAGCCGCTCGCCTCTGGATAAACTGGCCTGGGTAGCCTTGTCCAGATCCGTCCCGAACTGAGCAAAGGCCGCCAACTCATTATATTGGGCCAGGTCCAATCTTAAGTGCCCGGCCACCTGTTTCATCGCCTTCAACTGGGCAGCACCCCCGACCCGGGAGACAGATAACCCTACATTGATCGCCGGACGCTGGCCGGCGTAAAAAAGGTCTGCTTCCAAATAGATCTGCCCGTCTGTAATGGAGATAACATTGGTGGGGATATAAGCAGCAACGTCCCCGGCCTGGGTTTCAATGATCGGCAGAGCTGTAAGCGACCCGCCGCCCAATGCATCATTCAGACGCACCGATCTTTCCAGCAAGCGGGAATGGAGATAAAAAATGTCCCCGGGATATGCTTCCCGTCCCGGTGGTCTCCTTAAAAGGAGGGAAAGCTCGCGGTAAGCCACGGCATGCTTCGAAAGATCATCATAAATAATCAGGACATCCCTTTTCTGTTCGTACATGAAATATTCGCCGATAGCACAACCGGCGTAAGGAGCAATATACAGAAGAGGGGCCGGTTCCCCGGCATGCGCGGCCACGACCGTGGTATACTTCATCGCTCCCGTTTCCTCCAACTTCTGAATAACATCGGCTACGGTGGAGGCCTTCTGCCCTATAGCCACGTAGATACAGTCAACATCATGATCCTTCTGGTTGATAATTGTATCCACGGCAATAGCCGTTTTTCCTATCTGGCGATCACCGATGATCAGCTCCCGCTGTCCCCGCCCGATGGGCAACATGGTGTCAATCGCTTTTATCCCCGTCTGCAGCGGAGTGTCTACCGGCTGTCGCTGGATCACCCCCGGAGCGGAAAATTCCGCCGGCCGAAATATATCGGTCTCGATCGGTCCCTTCCCATCCAGCGGTTCCCCCACTGGGTTGACCACCCTTCCCCGGAGAGCATCCCCTACCGGGACCTCCATGATGCGGAAGGTCCGCTTCACCTCATCTCCTTCTTTGATGTGCCCTGAAGGTCCAAGGATAACCGCACCGACACTATCTTCCTCAATATTCAAAGCCATGCCATAGACTCCCTGAGGAAACTCCAGCAGCTCACTGGCCATAACATTTTTTAAATAAATTCGGGCGATACCGTCACCAATATAAGTGACAATGCCCTTGTTTGCCATCTCCACCTTAAATTCAAGGCTTTCGATCTGCTGCTTCAAAAAGTTGGTTATTTCTTCTATTTTAAAGTCCAAGTAACATCACACCTTTTCTAGCATCAGCCCAAACTGCCGGTCAGACTGACTTTAAATGAGCACCGATGATCTCCAGCTTTTTCTTCACGCTGGCGTCAACAACCTGGTCACCCCGCCGTAGAACAAGGCCTCCCAGTATCTTCGGATCAACATGAATTTTCAAGCGGATCTTCTTTCCGATATAACCGCCCAGCCTGTTTTCCATCTCCGATACCATGGAAGGGGAAAGTGGAGCTGCAACGGCTACTTCCATCAGTTCCATGTTTTTGGCCTTGTCAAGAAGAAGCTGATACTCCCGAGCTATAGAAATAATGTTATCTTCACTTTTTCTGTTCAATAGCTGCGGAAGCAGAGCCTTCAAAGCCTTCTCCTTCTCCTCGGCGGTAATGAGGCTATGCTGGAGAATCTGCCGCAATTCGTCATCTTCTTCAAGTCTCTGCTGCAAAGAAGCGAGCTTCTCTCCCATATCTTCTTCCTGCCCCCATTTTTGGGCTACGGAAAAGAGTGCTTCAGCATAGGACCGGGCAATTTTCTTGTGGTTCACTGTAGGCTTTCCACCTCCACCAAGGCCTCCTTGACCAATTCTTCCTGATCACTGGAAGTAAGGGTACGCGCCAGAACCCTGCTTGTCGCCATAAGTATAAGATCTGCCGCCTGGCCGCGGATGTTGGCCATGGCCAATCTTTTCTCTCTTTCGATCTCTATCCGGGCTTGCTCAAGGATCCGATCCGCCTCCTCCCTGGCCTGGACAACCATCTCCGAACGGGTCGTCTCGGCCATCTTGTCAGCTCGTTCCAGGATGGCCTGGGCTTCCTGATGGGCGAGGTCAATTTTTTGCTGGTAAGAAGCCAATATCTCCTCCGCCTTTTCCCTGGCCGAAGCCGCTTCCTTGAGATTCCCTTCTATTTTTTCTTCCCGGCTGTCAAGCATTTTAATTATCGGTTTCCAGAAGAAGAACAGAAGGGCAGCCAATATAATCAGAATATTGATAAACTGAAACAAGAAAGTCCAAAAGTCTAAACCCAACGCCTCCATAATAGCATCCATCGCGCCACCCCTTTAAATTTATTATAGGAAAGTAGGGGCAAATAAAATTTCCGCCTGCTTTATTTGCCCTTGCTTATGATATTTTTGTCCATAAAAGGATGGCTACCACAAAGGAAAAAAGAGTCAAAGCTTCAATAAAAGCCAGGGCCAGAATAAGGGTGGTACGAATATCCCCGCTGGCCTCAGGCTGCCTGGCAATTCCCTCCATGGCAGCTCGCGTGGCAATTCCCTGCGAGAAAGCCGAACTCAGAGCAGCTACAACAACAGCCAAAGCAACACTTAGAAATTCCATTTTATTGCCTCCTTATTTAACTAATTTGATTTAATGGCCTTGCACAAAATTTGTTATATAGATCACCGTCAACAAAGAAAACACCAGGGCTTGAACAACACCCATAATTATTCCCAAAAGCATCACCGGAACCGGACATAACAGGGGTATCATTAAAAACAGTACCGTGACCACCGTCTTCTCGCCGAACATGTTGGCAAAGAGACGCAAGGAAAGGGAGACCGGCTTTACCAGTTCTTCAAGCAAGTTCAAAGGAAACATGAAAGGGGTAGGCTCGAAGAAATGTTTGATATATCCCCACAACCCCTTCTTCTGGATACCGATAAGCTGGACAAGAATAATGGTTGCCACGGCAAAAGCCAGCGTTGTGGAAAGATCGGTTGTCGGCGGTTTCATCCCCGGGATAAACCAGGAAAGGTTAAGGAATAAGATAAAGATAAAGAGAGTACCTACCAACGGCAGATATTTGCGTCCTTCCTTCCCCATGGTATCCTCGAGAAGATTGTTAAAAAACTCGGTGACCATTTCCGGTAAATGCTGGGGGCCTCGAGGTATAATGCTTAGACGCCTGGTAAGAAAATAGACTAGAGGAAGTAAAATAGCCATAATGATCCAGGTGTTGACTACAGTGGTTGTTATCGGAATGGAACCCAGATGAAATACAACCGATGGTCTAATATGATCCAATACTTCCTGCAAAGCGTGCAGATCCAATTATGCTTCTCCTCCCTTCTTTAAAGTAATAAATGCCTGCCCCATGTGAGCCATGATCTGAAGGAGAAGACCGGTCAATACTCCGAAAAGAAAAGCCTCCCCTCCCAAGATAGAAAGCCCTAGCAGGGTAAGATTAATTACCAGCCTCAAGATCGAGCGGATCATTAACTTGTTGGTTGCCTTCTGCGCCGGCAGGCCCTCCAGATTGCAGACAGCCATCATCTGCCACCGGTAAAGAAGCCAGGAAACAGGAGCGGAGAGAGCCACCCCCAAAGCATAAATTGGATACCCCAGTACCAATCCAATGATTGCAGCTACCACACCCATGGCCGCTATAGTTATACCTGTTGCATTAATTCTTTTGTGATCAACAGTCATCATCTTTCTTCAATTTCCCTTCTCTTTCCGGGTCTGCTCCAAACCATCGTTAACATCGTTAAAAGTGCAAAACCATCAGCCTTTTCAATTGCTTGCTATTTTGGGGTAGCTTCTTCTAATTGGTATAAATATTCATAATTATTCATAATTGTTATTATTATTCAGCATAAAACGGGAAATTCCTTCTTCAAACTCCAAATATTTTAAAAATATATACTTTTATAATTTATGGCTAAATTCGCAAGGTGCAATATATTAAAGACCGGTAAGAAATAGGTTTATGGCTAAATAAAGAACTTGCGGTAATGGATACCACTAGCAATTGACTGTTTTTGGGTTTGTTTTTTTTGTACTATTTGAGCAATAATAAAAGTGAATAACAGGTGGGAAGTGATGAAATGCCCGAGCTGGCAACCTTCGCCGGTGGCTGTTTCTGGTGCATGGTGGCACCTTTCCGGGGTCTCCCCGGTGTGCTCAAGGTAGTATCCGGATATATCGGTGGAAATACCCGCAATTCGACTTATGAAGAAGTATGTAGGAAGGATACCGGGCATTACGAGGCGGTTCAAATTACCTTTGAACCTGATGTTTTATCCTATAAAACGCTACTCGATGTATTCTGGAGGCAGATAGATCCTGCCGACCCCGGGGGACAGTTTTTCGATCGGGGACCCTCTTACCGGACGGCCATCTTCTACCACAGTGATGAACAGAAGTTATTGGCCGAAGCTTCCAGGCAAGCCCTGGAAGCAAGTGGCAGGTTTGGTGCCCCTGTCGTTACCTCCATCTTGCCGGCCGGTGAGTTCTGGCCTGCCGAGGATTATCACCAGGACTTTCATAAAAAAAACCCCGCCCATTACCGGCGCAATCGTCAGGGTTCCGGTCGGGAGCAGTTCATGCGGGAAAATTGGTCCGTGAACATTGACCCTGCCATATTAAAAAAAAATTTGACTCCACTTGAATATCATGTAACCAGAGAGAACGGAACGGAAGCCCCTTTTCAAAACAAATACTGGAACGAGACCCGGGAAGGCATCTATGTGGATCTTATTACCGGCCAGCCCCTGTTTACTTCCCGGGACAAATTCGATGCCGGGTGTGGGTGGCCCAACTTTACCAGACCCTTGCAAAATGATCTTATCGAGGAGCGGGCTGATCGAAGCCATGGGATGCTCAGAACCGAGGTGCGCAGCAAACTGTCCGATTCCCATCTCGGCCATGTCTTTGATGATGGCCCCGAGCCAACAGGCCGCCGTTACTGCATCAACTCGGCTGCCTTAAGGTTTATCCCCCTGGAAGAGATGGAGCAGAAAGGCTATGGCCGGTTTCTGGGTCTCTTCCGCAGGAACAGAGAAACAAAGAAGTAGATGCCGGACAGGAGCGGGAGGCGGGGGCTTTAACTAGGCGCCCAGCTCGGTTTCAGGAAAAACAGTAATATCGGCGGTTCCGTCAACCAATTCCATATAATGTTGCATCTTATCTTCATTATAATCCTCATATTCCCTTTGGCCGCCTTCAGGCTTGTAACTCCCCTGCACCACTGCAACCGCTACCGTCTCCCCTTTTGCTTTTTCCGGATCCAATCCTTCCGGAACCAGATTGGGCATCAGAAATAAAAGTCCACAGGCGGCAAAAATTATATAGGCAAGGCGGTTACCGGATTGGCGATCGACTACAATCCTGAAATGTTATTTTTGACACGGTCTTACCCGGCCGATATATTGACAATCTGTACAAAGCTTTGATATTCTTTATTTAATCAGATCAATCAAGCGAGGTTCCTTATGATAACAAAAATAGACCAAATAATGGCCAAACTTACTCTGGAAGAGAAGGCAAGCTTATGCTCGGGAATAAATAACTGGGAGACCACACCGATAAAGAGACTGGAAATTCCTGCGGTGATGATGGCCGACGGCCCTCATGGTGTCCGCAAAGAGATCGAATCGGCGGCCGTCACCAATATATTCAAGACCAGTGTTCCGGCAACATGTTTTCCCCCCGCGGTCACTCTGGCCGGCTCCTGGGATACCGATCTGGTCCGGGAGGTTGGTAGTGCTATTGCCAAAGAATGCCTCGATCAAGGTGTATCGACGGTCCTGGGGCCGGGGGTAAATATCAAAAGAAGCCCTCTATGCGGACGTAACTTTGAGTA
>JBASYW010000221.1:0-10440 GCA_049277715.1 Dethiobacteria bacterium
GGATAATACCGGGGACCTTCCGGCATATAACCGATGATATCTTTCAATAATGGGTCGATGTTCTCGCCATGGAGGGCCGAGATCATGTATTCACCATCAAAAGCATACAGTTCCCGGTAGAGAACAAGATGTTCCTCACACCGGGCCGGTGAAATACAATCTTTCTTGTTTAAAACCAGAAATACCGGTGTATCGACATCCTTTAACCACCGGCTGATATAAATATCTCCTCTGCCCGGCGGATATTGCGCCTCCACAAGGAAGAGCACCACCTCCACCTCGTTTAGAGTGCTTCGAGCCGATCTGACCATATAATCGCCCAATCTGTGTTTGGGCTTATGGATCCCCGGCGTATCAATAAATATAATCTGATGTTCTTCATCGGTAAGGATGGCGCGGATCTGATTGCGTGTGGTCTGAGGTTTATCCGATACGATCGCTGCTTTTTCCCCGACTATCCGGTTCAAAAAGGTTGATTTCCCTACGTTTGGCCTGCCGATAATGGAGACAAATCCAGAGCGGTACACCCTTTTTATCAAACTCCCTTGCATGGATATTTGAGGCTTTTAAAGTCTCATACCATCTTGCCGACACCTAATTATACATTTTCTCATACTTCCATGCAAAATGCATCGCCTGCATCTTTTTTGCACAATACAACCTCTTTCATCCCGAGATCTTGACTCTGCCGATCTGCTTGGGAAAGATCACTTCTTGAAATATCCCCGAGGTGAAGAAAGCCCTTCGGTAACAAAGGGATGGGGCAGAAGATTTGAGAGCGTAGTAATGATAATTTTATGGTCCAGATTGGCGGCAATGATACGAATATCACCCGCCAGTTCCCACAGTACCTGGCGACAGGAGCCACAGGGGAAAACCGGTTCCGGGCTGTCGGCGATCACAGCCATGGCTTTAAAGCGGTAGTATCCCGCGGAGACCGCCGAAAAGACAGCGACCCGTTCAGCACATACCGTGAGACTGGAAGAGGCATTCTCGAGGTTGGCCCCGGCAAATATCTGCCCGTCCTCGGTTAACAACGCCGCCCCCACGGCAAACTTGGAATAGGGCGCATACGCTCTGGCCCGAGCCCCCTCTGCTGCCGAAATGATCTTTTTCATCAGATGATCATCCATACCCATCCCCCTGTTTTCAGGAACCCCTTGCATAACCGGGTAAAGTTATGTTATCCACTTTTTCAACTTCAAAAGAAAGTCCCCGATCCCTTTCCATCGTATTCTTAATTATCTCCATTCCGCTGCTGAGAAGATCGGGATCACCCACAACCTTGATCTCCACGGGGTTCACGGCGATAAGTTTATCATCAACCTTGATCAGGGGCCCTGTACATCTGATCGATGAAGTGGTGGTCAATCTCTGGTCACCGACGGCTATCCCTGTCGCCCCGGAAGCAAATAACTCGTTAACCACGTCACGTATATCGGTATCATGCACGATGGAGGGATTGTCCACCGCCCCGATCTGGTCATAAATCCTGACGATCAGTCCCGAACCGGACATCTCGGTCAACCCCGCGGAAATTCTGAGATCTCTCAAGGCGATCCGCAGGGAGTTGATCTCCTCTGTAAGCAACTTCTTCAAATCCTCGGTGTTTTCCTTGACTACTATATGAGCCTCACCGTTGGCTACCTCCATCTCGATGGTATGTTCGCGCCCCAGGTTGTCGGATGATAATATCTGCTGAATCCGGGCTAAAGTTGAAGCGCTCAACATATTGTAAGGTTCAACCAGAATCTCATCCCCCGATATCTTCAGATTTACGCGCATGTGCTCGGCTATCTTTTTGATCTCCGCATCCCGATTTACCGTCAAGATGATCTGGTCCTGCAATTCCGCCTCCCACTCCTGGAGAATTATCTCCTGCACCTTGCGCGGATGATTGAGCAGAACCTGGGTAAGATCCTCTTTGGTAGTGGCCACCTCTATATCATAACTGAAATCGGCAAGAGCCTTCTTTACGGAAGCCCGCTCTATAATCTTAAGATCCATGGCCAGGCGGCGATTATAATCAAGAAGGCTGTTGGCCACATACTGTTTGTAATTGAACTGTGAGCTGCTTCCGGGAAACTGGGAAAACAGCATGAAGGCAACGTAACCGGTCAAAATAATGTTGGCTACCAGAATCACAACCAGAGCCACGACCAGATAAAAGATCGGTTTATTGCCCATGATCGTCTTTAATGGTCTGTTTAAATGCTCTTGAATTTCGGACAAGAAAGGACCTCCCCTATTTTTTACCTATTATTAGTATTAGAAATACAGAGAGTTAATTCCTATCGGAAAAAGCGGAATAGAAAATTAAAATTCCTTAATATGTTTAACGATTAAAAAGGTTTAATTTATCAGTGAGGGCAGATATTTTCCTGTCTTCTGCATGCATGACATGATGGAACGGTTTTCCTAGATACTCCCGAGCAGATCCTCTACCAGCATCTCCATCTCCTGCCTGGTGAGATCATCGGCATGATCAAAACCCAGAAGATGATACAGGCCGTGGCCCAAGAGATACAGAATTTCTTTCTACAGCGATTTTTCGGTCTCCCCGGCATGAGCCAGGGCTCTATCCACGGAGATATAAATCTCTCCGAGCAGCACCCGTCCTTCCTTCTCCCCGGATACTCTCAATTCCTGATTATCGGCGAAGGGAAAAGAAAGAACGTCTGTTGCACCCTTCTTCTGGCGGTACTCCTCGTTCAAGCGAGCCAAATGCTCATCCCCGGTCAGGATAACACCGAGTTCAACATTCCAAAGACCTTCTTTGATCAAAAAAAGCCTGATTGTTTTCATTATCTGCCATCTGAGCAATGAATTGTACTTGACCAATCGATGCACATTATTTAGATATACTTTCACCTGGCAACCTCCCTATTTCCGCCCTTAATTCGCTCTCGGGATATTCGATGCGGTGATGGTAAATACCCGAAAGAATATAGACAAATGCATCCGCTATCCTATCAATATCCTTTAATGTCAGATCGGATTCATCCAGCTGTCCGTCATTGAGCTTTTCTTTTATTATTTTATGGACCATCCCTTCCATGCGGTCACCTGTCGGTTGGGAAAGCGATCTGACCCCCGCTTCAACGGCATCGGCAAGCATGATGATCGCCGCTTCCTTTGTCTGCGGACGGGGCCCTTCATAGCGGAAGTTTTCTTCCATTATCTCCACACGTTCGCTCTCCAGAGCCTGTTGATAAAAATATGAAATCATACTCGTGCCGTGGTGTTGCCTGATGATATCAACAATGACTTCCGGCAGATTATCGCTGCGTGCAAGTTCCACCCCTTCTTTTACATGGGCGCTGATAATCAGTGCACTTAAATTGGGAGAAAGCTTCCGGTGCGGATTTTCGCCGGTAATCTGGTTCTCGGTAAAGAAATAGGGCCGATTTATTTTCCCGACATCATGATAATAAGCGCCCACCCTGACCAGAAGCGGATCGGCGTTTACCTTCTCTGCCGCCGACTCCGCCAGGTTCCCCACGACAATGCTGTGATGATAGGTTCCGGGCGCTTTTATCAGCAACTGACGCAACAGAGATTGATTCGGATTTGAAAGTTCGAGCAGGGTAACGGAAGTGGTAAGACCAAAGCCGCTTTCCAGAAAAGGCAATAATCCTATGGCCACTACCGCCGAAAAAAATCCGTTTCCTATCCCTGCCGCCAGACTGTACCCGAACTCGCGCATATAACCGTATTCCAGGCGAAGATTCCCCAGCAGGAGGAAAACGGCGATGATGATCACTGCATTTATCATGGAAACATAGAGCCCCGCCTTTACCAGATCGATTCTCCTGCTGAGCCGGGAAACGGTCAATATGGCCACCAGCCCGCTGATCAGAGACATGATGATGATGCTGATCTCTCCGCCCGTTATCAGACCAACCATCAGGGCAAAGATCGCGTTCAACAGGATCGCCAGCCGATAGTTGAACAATATGGTGATCAGTATAACCGCAGCCGCTATGGGCATCAGATAAGCAGAAAAATAATTGACTGCCAGGGCAAATATCAGGGTAATGATGACGATCAACCCCAGTAATACCAGCATGGAAGGATTGAAATAAATATCTTTCTGAAAAACGTAGAGATAGATGCCCACCACAAAGAAGAAGATCACCAGCAGAAGAAACAACCCGATAAACCTTAAATAATCAGCATGTCCCCCGCGGATTAAACCAAGCGTCTCCAGCCGGGTCAGATGCTCCCTTGTTACCATCTCTCCCTCACTGATAATCCGCGTTCCCCGATGAATTACCGTCGGTTCAACTTCTTGACGGGCTGCCTCTTTCTTCTCCGCCGTGGCCGTGGGATTAAAGATCATATTGGGGCGGACCAGCGGCTCGATAAGTTTTTCGGCCACCTTCTTCAATTCAAAGCTGAAGATAGAGATACTGATCTCCTGCATTGCCTGTTTTTTGGCCGTCTCCACCCCTTCTACTTTGATCCCCTGTTCCTCGATTATTTTGGTGAGCATGGTTTTAAGCTGCTCGTGGAGATCATTCAAGGTGGTTTTGCTGGTCTGGAGCAAAGAAACCAAAATCGTCTCCGAAACTTCGCTTCCCAGGTACTGCTGCAATTCACCCGTCTTCTCGGATATATCCTTCTCCGTATCCTCCTTTAACCGAAAAACGGCGGCAAAGAATTCGTCTACGGTGATAAGAGCATCCTCCAAAATCTGAGGATCATGGGTAAAGACGTCCTGCACCGCATTGGCGGCCTCCTCCCGGTGCAGATTGGTTGTGTATTCATCCAGAACATCTCTCGGCGCAAACACAGTTCGCGGACTGGGCTTGCCCAGCTCCACGTTTACCCGGGTAGGAGCGATCATTACCGCAAAAAGCAGATATATAAGACCGAAAATAACCGCTGTTAAAAAAAATCTCCGGGTAACCAAACTGCGGACCAGGGATAAAATGTTTTTTATCCACTCTTTTACCTTGGGGCCAAACTTCATCATCGATCGCCTGCTTTTTTTTGACTAAAAGCTAATCTCTATCTTTTTCCTCATATCTCTCATAAGCCGTTATTATCTCCTGAACAAGAGCATGCCTGACCACATCTTTTTCCGACAGATAAACGGTGGCAATACCCTTGATCCCTTTCAATACTTTGGGGGCTTGTACCAACCCTGAATAGCGGCCTTTGGGCAGATCGACCTGGGTGATATCCCCCGTAATGACCGCTTTTGAGCCAAAACCAAGACGGGTCAGAAACATCTTCATCTGTTCCGGCGTGGCATTCTGCGCCTCGTCCAGAATAATAAATGAATCATCCAGAGTTCTCCCACGCATGTAAGCAAGAGGGGCCACTTCAATAATACCCTTCTCTTTATATTTTTGGAAGACATCTGCCCCCAGCAAATCATATAATCCGTCGTAGAGCGGTCTCAGATAGGGGTCCACCTTTTCCTGGAAATCGCCGGGCAAGAATCCCAGATGCTCTCCCGCTTCCACCGCCGGACGGGTTAATACGATCCTTTCCACGGTCTTGCTCTGTAAAGCATCGATTGCTCTGGCCAGAGCAAGGTAAGTTTTCCCCGTCCCCGCCGGGCCGATCGAAAGCACGATATCACACTCACGCATGGCTTCCAGATACTTTTTCTGCCCCAAAGTCTTGGGTCTGATCTGTCTTCCACGGCGGGAAACAATGACCACATCGGAGAATATCTCTCCGACTTTCTCGGCTTGGCCTTCTCTGGCCATCATCAGGGCATACTCGAAATCACGGGTGGAAATATAGTGGCCTTTCCGTATAATCCCCGTCAGCGTATTGAACAGTAGATGCAGCTTGCTGACCTCATTCTTCTCCCCTTCAATGATCAGTTCGTTCCCCCGGGGGATTAAACGGACGTTAAAATGCTTCTCGATTAAATTAAGATTCTCGTCGAAACGACCCAGCAGATATAAAGAATCCTCTTCTTTTTCCAGCTCCAACCTCTGCGTTATTATCTCCGTCAAATAGAGAACCCGCCTCCAATATTACTCATTTTATTAACATATTTTACTCCATCGGTCTCTGTCTGGCAATATTCTCTCTTGTCTCAGCGACCGCCCTTATCTCCCAGGAATCATCGTCCTTATCTTCCTCATAAAACAGACGTTCGACAATAACTTCTTCGGGCAACCGGTCCTCTACGGATTTCCGGGCGGCATCTCTGGCCTTACGGATAGCTTCCTCCAATGACCATCTCTTATGCTCTGAGCGGAGTTCATTATAAGTTATAATAACTAATTCTACAGGCAATGATATATTCCTCCAAGACCAGCCCCATTTTACCGTCTCCTCGCTATATTCACGATAAGGCGCTTTCTCCGGACCTTTCAGCCTGAACTTTTTATCCTTGTAACAGAGGCATATACAGGTCTGTTTCTCCCCGGTCGGGTTTTTATACATTTCCTCGATAACGACCGGCTCACGTGTTTCGTACCATACTCTGGCGATAACTTCACCCCGTGCCCGTACCTTCCGGGGGCTGACCTCCTCCGGGAGAAACTCGCCGTAATCCTCGATCCCTTCGATAAGCAAATCTCCCCGGGATACAATATCTCCGGGAACAACCGCCGCCTTCCCTTCAATGACCAGTATCTTCAAGATCAATCCATCCTTCCCGGCGACGATATCGGCCGGCCGTTCGTCAACCGCCGGCTCGGGGATATGTTCGGCAATCTCGATGCGCAGCTTGGTCCCCCTGAAGCTGAGACCGACCCAGGTTATATCGCGATGTAATCTGGCCAACTCCTTCTCCAGCTTGTTTAAATCGAGATGCCCCTTGTAAGCGCCTCGTCTTATACCGATGCTGTCCGCCAGACGCAAGACCTCTTTCTCGGTTATATTTTCCAGGCCATCTATCTCTATAAACCAGATGAATAAAGAAGAGACATAGACCGCGATCAGAAAAATAATCGTGCCCCAGGCAAATCCTTTACGGCGGCATATTTTTTTTAAGAGAAAAGGAAAGCCGATTCGCCGGTATATTTTTACCTTGCTGTGGGATTTACGCACCAAAGGACGTACCAGCTTGAAAGATCTGATCGGTATCTTGAACATGGCCCCGCGGTAACTTTTTTTTAAATCCCAGAAGTTTATCCCTCTAGTTATGGCAAGGTTAATCAATCGTTCCGTACCCTTCCCTTCGGCACTGACGACCAGGTAACCCCTGATATAACGCCATAATTTCAACAGTAACAAGATCTTCTCCCCTTATTCCTCGTAGGCAATACCTTCGATCACACCTTCGATGGACAGCTCCTGACTTAGAAGACTGCGAATCTGCAGCCCCTTGCCGCTTACCGCTATCTCTCCGTTGCTCACCGCAATCCTGATTTTCCGCTCTCCGTACTCGATGATACCGCGATGATTCTCCAAAAAAAGCTGAAGGTTCCCGATCAATACAAGGCGGGGCACATCGAGCATGATATCCTTGGGCAGCTCAAATATATCGGCAAATACATTCTTCCAGCTCGTCCCTCCTTTTCTTCTCATTCCGG
Source organism: Dethiobacteria bacterium (assembly GCA_049277715.1). Taxonomy (GTDB): domain Bacteria; phylum Bacillota; class Dethiobacteria; order DTU022; family PWGO01; genus JAAYSV01. The sequence continues at coordinate 7,509 of JBASYW010000221.1, forward strand.
ACACCTCCCCGACAATTACCGAAACTCTTTATCAATTTATGCTTTACGAAAAACCGTTATGACCGGCATGGAAGAAAAGCAACCGGGGCCGCACCTTCTATCTGTACAAAAATAAATAAAGCGGAGCTTACAGCCCCGCTTTATCTCGGACCAAAAAACAAACATACAGCTCTATTAATACCTTCTTTTTCGAGCCGCTGCCGACTTTTTCTTTCTTCTTACACTTGGTTTTTCATAATGAGCACGCTTGCGGATCTCTACCAGAATACCGGTGCGAGCACATTGTTTTTTAAACCTCTTTAAAGCCTTATCTAACGGTTCGTCTTTGCCTACTCTAACCTCTGTCAATTGTTTCCCCCCCTCACCTCTTAAATCAAACCACTTGAGGAGCCTGAATGCTAAAGCAATCTACTGCTGCATCTATACCCCTCGCCCTGCGGCGAAAGAGTTTGAGAGCGACTGACCGCCCAAAAGATGTAAATGGATATGGTAAACTGCCTGCCCCGCATCCCGGCCGCAGTTAATTACGGTCCTGAACCCTTTCTTATCTATTTGAAAGTTCCTGGCCAGCTTGTTGGCCACCAGATGCATCTTCCCGATCAAAGTAACATCTTCTTCTTTCATATCTATCAGGGAATCGATATGTTTACGAGGAATAATCAGTAAATGAATCGGTGCTGCGGGATAGATATCCTTAAAAGCAACGATCTCATCATCCTCATAAACAATATCGGCCTCGGCTTCTTTGTTGACAATTCTACAAAAAAGGCAATCAGACAACTTCATTCCCCCCCTATAGCCGCATTTTTAAAATAGCAGATTCTGTTCCATTATAGCATAAACAGAGTGCCTTGGAAAGGTATCCGGGATATCGGTCCGCCAATGTCGGCTCACGGCACCCGCATGCACTGCCAATCAATTACTTCTTTATCTCGCATGATATTACCTCTTTGATCCGGCAAAATCAATGGTAATTTCTTGCGTCTTGCCTCTCTTATTGGCTATAATAAATTTAGAATCTGCTTACAGGAGGCTTATCCATATCGATAACCAGATCGAAGTACGCGAAGCGCTGAAAAGAAAAGATCTAATCTTCATCGATGTTCGTTCTCCCCGGGAACATCACCGGGAAAAAATACCCGGTTCCTTGAATATACCCCTTTTTTCCGACGAGGAACAGAAAGACCTGGGGATAACTTACAAGCATGCCGGCCATCTGGAGGCGAGGCGAAAGGGCCTGGAGTATGCCGCCCCGAAGATTGCCGGGCTGATCGAGGCTCTGGGTGGGATTGCTTCCCGAAAGACCCCCGTCCTTTACTGCTGGCGCGGAGGACTGCGCAGCCAGAGTCTCTCTCAGATTCTTTCTCTGGCCGGAATCCCTTCGCTGCGCCTTAAAGGGGGATATAAAGCTTACCGCCGCTTTATCCACCAATCGCTGAGCAACTATCGCCTTCAACCCCAACCGGTGCTGTTGCATGGTCTGACGGGAACGGGCAAGACGCTCATCATCCGGGAACTGATCGCCGGAGGTTATGCGGCCATCGATCTGGAAGGCATGGCCTGTCATCGCGGGTCCGTCTTTGGAAAGATCGGTTTTACGATCGAACGCTCGCAGAAGGATTTTGAAGCACTGCTCTGGAATCAATTGGAGAAACATGGCCGCTCCCGCTACCTGGTGATCGAAAAAGAAGGACGGAAGATCGGTCGGTTGACCCTGCCTGATTTTCTTGTACAGTCCATGGAGGAAGGTACGCATATTCTCCTTGAAGCCCCCTTGAAAATTAGAGCGAAAAGGATCGTCTCCGAATATATCAATGGCAAACTCGATGACGCCGAAAAAGATGAATTTACCAGGGCCATCATATCGCTTGTTCCCCGCCTGGGGAGAGACCCCGTAGAAAAGCTGCTGGCCTTGTTTGAAGCGGGTGACTACCGGCAGGTAGCCTTGATCCTGTGCCGCGATTATTACGATCGCTTCTATGCGGATGCCCGCCCGGGGAGATATTCTTACGCAGCCGTATTTGATTCTTCATCGGTTCATGCGGCTGCCGCGCAGATCATTGATTTCCTGAAAAAGCATAAACTGATCGAAAACAGAAAGGAGGTAAAGATATGAATCCTTACGACTCAGCCCACGCCCTTGCCGCAGCCCTGAAAAAATCAACCGAATTCCAGGCTTTCGCCCAGGCGTTTCGCCGTTTAAAAGATGACTCCACCGCCAACTCCATCATCGAAGATTTTCGCCGGATGCAGATCGAGATCCAGCAGCTCCACATCGAGGGGCAGGAAGTGCCCGCTGAAAAAGAGGAGAAGTACAAGAAACTTGCGGAAATAGCAAACATGAACCTGGTGGTAAAAAACTATGTGGAAGCGGAATATCGCCTCGCCGTATTGGTGGGAGATATCCAGAGGATCATTGCCGAAGCTATCGAGGTTGAAAAGTAAAAGATTTGCTCTCTTTAATCCTTGGCATGGGGCAGGGGCAACCGTGTGTTGTTACTTACTGCCCCCGGCTATCTTTCTTCCATAACCATCTCCTCCTGCGGCACTAACTCCTGCATCAGCACCTTCCCGTCTTTATCAAGAAACGTCCAGCATACATTTGCGGAATCCAATTTATCACGGTTGATCATCACAATATGATAATAATAAGGATGCAGTTTAACCTGAACCTCTATTTTTTTAACCCCTTCCTCCTCGGGCAATATCTGCACATCCTCTATCTCACTGTTAACAGTGCACAACGCCACCTCGTAGGAATCGTTAAAAGGGTAATCGGGCAATTCAATCATCGGGTTTTTCTTCAGCTCGTTCCACTGCTCCTGAGAGTAGATAAGATGAAAAGTGGTTGGCGCGGCAACCTCACCCCTTGTGGTGGTCATAAATATATAATCTTCCTCAGGTGCTGTCGATTCCGTTTGTAGTCGTCTGT
>JBASYW010000222.1:0-3440 GCA_049277715.1 Dethiobacteria bacterium
AAGGGGGTATCAGGGGTCAATTCTTTGCGGTATGCTCGATGAAGAGATATAGAGGGTTAAGGGAAACACTTGAAATGATTGCCTGCTATCACCATAACATAATCGATAATGAGCATAAAATCGGGCACGTAAATTTATATTCCGACATACAGACGTTAAACGATCAAGGAAGGATTGCAGCCATCCTTGCTATAGAGGGGGGGGAGGCTCTTGACGGAGATCCCTTGATGTTGGATATCATGTATCGGCTCGGTGTTCGCAGCCTCTCGTTAACATGGAACTATCAAAACCAACTGGCTGACAGTCATGAGGAAGATGGAGAAAGGGGACTCTCCGGATTGGGCCGTGAGGTTATCAACCGGATGGAGGCCTTGGGAATGTTACTTGATCTGGCACATATATCAACACGCAGTTTTTTTGATGTTCTGGAATATGCAACCAAACCCCCGATTGTATCACATGCAAACGCAAAGTTTATATGTAATAACTCGCGCAATTTAAGTGATGAACAGTTAAAGGCTCTTTCCCAAAAAAGAGGGGTGGTGGGTCTGACGTTCTATCCCCGTTTTATTGCCGATAGCATTGATGATTGCAGTATCGATAAACTGATCGATCATTTTGTCCATATCGGCTCTATCGCCGGAGTGGAATCGATTGCCCTTGGTTCGGATTTTGATGGGATCGATATCAGCATGAGTGATATTTTTGATTGCACCTGTTATGATCGGTTGGTATCGGGATTGCTGACAAGAGGGTTTTCTCATTCTGAAGTAGAACTTATTACCTCGGGTAATGCCCTGAGAATCCTCAATGAAAATATAAAGTAACTATATTATCTTAAAAGGAGCAATTTTTTTGGTTTCTGAGACAATAAGGCCGGTAGCCGATATGCACCTGCATAGTTCGATATCCGATGGTTTATATTCACCCTCAAAATTGATGGAGATCTGTGCGGAAAATAACCTCAAGGCCGTTGCCCTGACCGATCATGAGTCAACAGACGGCATTACAGAGGCGCAAGAAGCCGGCAAACGTTTAGGAATAGAAGTTATACCCGGTGTCGAGATTGGCGCCTTTTTTTATGGCCGGGAGATACATCTGTTGGGATACTTCGCCGCCCCGGATCCCCGGTTGGAGAAGATGCTCTCTTCGCTCAGGAACGGACGTTACGAACGGATGGCCGGGATGCTGGCACTCCTCTCCGGGAAAGAGATCAAGATCAATATGGGGGATATCAGGAAAGAAGCCCGGAAAGCAGCTCCGAGCAGACTTCATCTGGCCAGAGCGCTTCAGAAAAAAGGCTATGTATCCACAATATCCGAAGCGTTTGATCGTTATATAGGCCGCGGGAAGCCGGCTTATATTCCACGTTTAACCCTGAAGGCTGAGGAAGCGCTATCACTTTTAAACCGTTGCCATGCGGTCCCAGTATTGGCACACCCCGGCATAACCGGAGAGAGCGATCAATCCCTTTTCCAATTGAAAAAAGCAGGACTGAAAGGCGTAGAAGTCTACCATCCGGAGCACACCCCCGGCTTAACTCTTTTCTACAAAGAATGGGCTCTTCGAGAAGGGCTTTTGATTTCGGGAGGATCCGATTATCATGGAGACGCGAAAGAATCCTGCCCGTTTCCGGGCTGTGCAGGCGTGGAATACAAGTGGATTGAAGAAATTAAAAAAATATTGAACAAAGCCAAACTCAAGTGATTCAGCCGGAATATTATTCATGATGATTTTTCCAGAAAGGCGACTCCAAAAAAAATCATCATCGGGATGGTGGAAAATAAAATTAGTTTAGGTATAATAGAAAAGGTATGCGTTAATACCAAAAAAAACTAAATATAAATCTGTTTTCCATTGTAGCATTGACTGAAGACAATATTGTAAAATTTTAGATCAAGAAAATATTATAATTTATAAGGAGCAATTGATGGAAGTATTATATTTTGGATTGCAGACCATGGCCATAGGTTTTACACTTGTTTTGTTGATTTTATTTCTTTTGAATTTGATAATCATGTTATTCAGCCGCTTGATAGCTTTTAAATCCAAGCCATCCAACCAAAAGGTCATAACCGAACCCATTATCGTTGAACCCGTAATTGAAGAAACAAAAGCAGAACGGTCTCCTCTTAAAATCGTAGCCGCTATAAGCGCGGCCATAGATTGCTATTTAGGTGATAAAAACACCATGGTTAATTACAGGATCACGAAGATCGAGCCGCAAAATAACGATTATACCAGCCAATGGGCATTACAGGGACGAAAAGACCTGCAAAATATGAATCGGCTATTAGAAAACATCAGGAGGGAAAAAGTTGGCCAGAAGATCTTTTAGAGTATCAGTAGACGGAGAAGTATTCAATGTTGAAGTGGAAGAAATAAATAACAAAGGCCCCGTTCTCCAGGATAATATGAGCGTAAAACAGGGAGAACCGGAAGAGATTAAACCGGTGTCAACGAGAACAGAAGATATGCAGCCGGATACCTCTGATGATGACGTAGTGGTAAAGGCGCCTATGCCGGGAGTAATTCTTGATATAAAGGTGGCAGAAGGCGATGAGGTAAAGGAGAATGATGTCCTTGTCATTCTGGAAGCAATGAAGATGGAAAACGAGATAACATCGCCTCAGTCCGGCATGGTTAAAAAAATACTGATCAATAAGAATGCTACGGTAAACAGCGATGAATCGTTAATAATCATTGGATAGATAAAAGTACAACTGCAGAAAAAGGAGGCATAATTTATTGCTGGATATGCTCTCGGAGTTTGCACAGACGATGGGGTTTTTCGGCCTCACCATCCCCAAGATAATTATGATAATCGTATCGTGCATTTTACTCTACCTGGGAATTGTCAAGAATTATGAACCATTGTTACTGGTACCGATCGGCTTTGGTGCACTACTGGTTAATTTGCCGTTAAATACACTGTTGGACATGCCTGTGGCGGAGAACAATTTTCTTGGGGGGTTGCTTCACTATCTCTCATTAGGGGTTGAGTTGGGCATTTATCCACCGCTTATCTTTCTTGGCGTGGGGGCGATGACCGATTTTGGGCCACTGCTAGCCAACCCGATAACTCTTCTGTTGGGTGCAGCCGCCCAGCTGGGAATATTTGTTACACTTCTGGGCGCACTTTTTCTCGGCTTCAGCCCACAAGAGTCTTCGGCAATCGGCATTATCGGCGGTGCAGACGGACCAACGGCCATCTTTCTTGCAAATCGTCTGGCCCCGGAATTACTCGGTTCAATTGCGATTGCGGCATATTCATATATGGCCTTGGTCCCCATTATCCAACCACCGATCATGAAGTTGCTGACGACCAAAAAAGAAAGAGTTATCGTCATGGAACAACTCAGAGTTGTTTCCAGAACAGAAAAAATTCTTTTTCCGATCGTGGTTACAATTATTATCGGGTTTCTTTTGCCCGAAGCGAT
>JBASYW010000223.1:0-2052 GCA_049277715.1 Dethiobacteria bacterium
GCAAAGAATAGATCGTTATGTTAATGAATACGGACTCCCCCGCTATGATGCGGAAGTGATTACGGCTAGTTTCTTTTTATCCGATTATTTTGAAGCATGTCTGGCAGAATATCCTCAACCCAAGACGGTCAGCAACTGGTTGATGGGTGATTTTATGGCTCTGGTTAAGGCCACAGGAAAGGAAATCGAAGAACTTGAATTTTTGCCCTCGCATCTTGTTGAACTCCTCAATCTCATCGATGAAGGTTTGATCAGCGGTAAGATTGCCAAGCAAGTTCTGGAAACAAGTTTCAAAACGGGGCATGCACCGCGCAAAGTTGTTGAAGAGGAAGGGCTGTTACAGATAAGCGATGAAGATAAAATCAATGAGATCGTGGTAAGCGTAGTAAGCGAGAATCCATCATCGGTCAGCGATTACCGGGCCGGTAAAAAGAAGGCGATGGGCTTCCTGGTCGGCCAGGTAATGAAGATTACCGGGGGGAAAGCCAATCCCCAACTGGTGAATAAGTTGCTGCGAAAAATCCTGGATAAATCTTAACTTGGTCGGTTCGGCGGCCACAGATCCGGGTTTTTATCATGGGATGATCATGAATTTTGCCCATATCCGGCATACGGTTTTCAACATCCAACTGTCTGGAGCGGAATAAATGAGAGAGATTCAAGCCGATCTGATTATCGATAAAGTGGCCCGGATGTGCCGGGATGCCAACATTACAATTGCTCCTCCGCTCGCGGATGCTTTAAGAAAAGCATTGGATCAGGAGGAATCACGGGCCGGAAAAGCGGTTTTAAAACAGATTATTGAAAACGCCGCGATTGCCCGGGAAGAGTGTATTCCCCTCTGTCAAGATACCGGGGTTGCCGTATTTTTTGTAGAATGGGGAGAAGATGTCATCATCACCGGGTCCACTCTCGAAGAAGCAATCAACGAAGGAGTAAGAAAAGGCTACGGGGAAGGATATTTGAGGAAATCGATGGTCGATGACCCGTTGCGAAGATCAAATACAGATGACAATACCCCGGCCATAATTCATGCCAGACCGGTTGCCGGAGAGAGAATAAAGATCACTTTTCTTGCCAAGGGTGGGGGAAGTGAAAATATGAGCACGGTCAGGATGCTGAAACCTTCAGATGGGTATGAAGGGGTCGTCGATTTTGTCGTCAACCATATAGAAGAGGCGGGAGCCAACCCTTGTCCGCCAATAATCGTGGGGGTTGGGATCGGGGGCACCTTCGAGCAGGCTGCCTATCTTTCCAAATTGGCTTTGTTGAGACCAACGGGTCAGCCTCACCCGGACCCTTATTATGCAGAGATGGAGAAAGAGATTCTGAGAAAGATTAACGACCTCGGCATCGGCCCCCAGGGATTTGGCGGAAGAATTACCGCTCTGGCTGTTCACATTCTGACCTATCCCTGTCATATCGCCAGTCTGCCCGTAGCGATCAATATTGATTGCCATGCAGGCAGACACATGGAGATCGTCATCTGAAAGCACTTCTTCCGATTAAAAGGAGAACTGTCCGCTATGGATATCAAAATAATCAGGGCTCCGCTTGATAAGAATGATACTATGGCTTTGAAAACAGGGGATATGGTGAATATCAGCGGTGTTATCTATACCGCCAGGGATGCCGCTCATAAAAAAATAGTTGATGCGATCGAGAGAGGGGATGATCTTCCTTTTCAACTGGATGGGCAGATCATATATTATTGCGGCCCATCCCCGGCCGGGGATGGGCAGGTAATCGGCTCGGCGGGGCCGACTACGAGCAACCGCATGGATGCTTATACCCCTAAATTGCTCGCCTGCGGCATGAAAGCCTGTATAGGCAAAGGAAGCAGGAGCGGAACCGTTAAAGATGCTCTGCGTAAATACAAGGGGGTATATCTGGCGGCGATTGGTGGAGCGGGTGCGCTGTTATCCCGCAAAATCACCGCCTGTGAGATTATTGCTTATCCCGAGCTTGGCCCCGAAGCCGTCTATCGGTTGGAAGTTGTGGATTTTCCCGCAACAGTGATCAATGATGTATATGGCAGAGACCTCTATGATG
>JBASYW010000224.1:0-2162 GCA_049277715.1 Dethiobacteria bacterium
ATTCTTCGGTCGCATCCGCTCCCTCTGAATGACAGAAAAAAAGGGCGTCCGCTCCCCCTGGAACAGGGGTGTCATGGGCGGCAACATCGCCATACTCCGGGAGTGGAACCTCCTTTTTGGAGATCGGGAGCCGGGCAAAGTCAGAAAAAAAACACCCATCGGGTGTTTTTTTTGTTCATTTTGTGGTAATATTTAGTTATTTTTATCTGCAGCTCTAAAGAGCTCTCTTTCTGACCGCTTTTACAGGGGCGGCATCATCATCGGTACTCCGGGGTTGGAACCTCCTTCTGAAGATCAGGGTCCAGGCAAGATAGAGGATTACGATATAAACGATGACCAGTCCCAGAGAGTAAAAGAGATAAACAATCTCCTTGCCGATGAGAGGCAGGTTAATCAGGAAAAGCAGAGGGATGGCGGCGATGAACGAAAGAAACCCGGCAAATGTAATCTCGCGGGCCACGGGGTTCTCCAGTTTGGGATCGACGATTCTCAGCAAGGCAATGCTTGAGGAAATGTTGCCGGAAAGGAAGCCAAACAGGGCCACGTCTCTCTCAATGCTCTCATTTTTAAAGACGGTGCGGGAAAGCCACATCACCGCCAGCATCGTCAACACAGCGCCAACCGTCGCCAGTATCAGTATCGCCCATATGCTTACGGAGGAGATGACCAGGGGGATGGAGACGATAGCCGCCACGACCATGAAGTCAACGACGACCCCCAGGATGCGGTTCAGCACCTTCTCGTCCAGAACATAGTCAATCAGGAAAAAGTCCATCAGCTTGCGGACGCCCAGAGCGAAAAGAAAGCCGAGCAGATAATTGAAGTGCATGAATACTTCCCCGACAATGACCACGCCGGTATCAAATTCGGTAATCAGCCACTGGGCAATTACGCGCATGAACCCATAGGTAAGAAGCAATACCATACCCACAATAGCGAGGTGCAGGGTAAAGGTCTCGATCGACTGCGCGTCGGTGGTCAGTTTACCGGCCTCCTTCTTCTCCGCCTTCTCAGGCACGATACCCGTTAAAACCGATGTGTCTCCGTCTTTCGGAAAGGCGGGCAGCCGCCCTCTTATTCTGGCGATATTCACCATGACGATGCCCAGCACATAGGCAAAGATGATGCCCAGTACCGCAAATGAGTAAGCAATGAGGATCCCGCTCTCGAAGGAAAGATCTTCTTGCCAGAAACCGCCGAAGTAGCGTGCCAGAACGGAATCAAAGCCCGAGCCGAGCATTAAAAGAGAGCTGAAACCGGAGAAAAACTGGGGATTGATGAGCAGGGTAACGATAATGGTAAAGATAATGCCAATCAGGAACTGGAAGGCCATCACCTTGGTAATCATGATCGTGCCCGCGGCTACGCCTCCGCGAGCGCTGCTTCTCTTGAAACCCCGCAGGCCTAGGATGATAAAAATAATGGTGATCAGATGGAAGACCATGCTTTCGGCATAAGCGCCGACGGGCAGGTTGATGATGCCCAGAATACTCGGCCCAAGTAATAAAAGAAGCACCCCGGCGATGATACTGCTGGGGATAAATAGCGTCTGCAGAAACTTGAACTGACTGCGGAAAAATGCAGCAATAATCAAAGCGAGACTCAGGTAACCAAAGGCCATGATTGATGTAAGCGCAACTCCACTGCTCAAGAAGAAGACCCCCTATCGAATTATAATTGTTTTATGGTGGCAAATCTCATCTTTTGCGGGAAAATATCCGCCCCGGAATCAACCGGGTGTATGGCTGTTATACCGCTCCAATATTACAACTTATGGCCGGCGTACCGTTTCCTTCCTATATATATACACATATATATACGCGGCCGTTTGCCATTATTATATCATCCCCGATCGAGGACAGCAATCAATATCCGCAGGCCGGGATTGCCTGCCGCCGGCAAATATACGAAAACGGTCCTGATCAGTCGGATGTAATCTTTTAAAATTATATTTCTTTCACCGGCCATTGTCAATAAAAGCGGGGAGGAAGTTTGTGTCAGTCTGAAGGAGTAAGCCTCCCTGGGGAAGCGCCCCATTTTATCATCTGAAGGAGAGGCCGGGCCTTCTTTCATTATCACCGGAGGTAATTATTTCTGTCATCTTAGGGGTATTATTTTTCTGTCATTCAGAGGGAGCGGATGCGACCGAAGAATCTTAACCA
>JBASYW010000225.1:0-5264 GCA_049277715.1 Dethiobacteria bacterium
ATTATATGGTCAGGAATAGTGACGGTAAGAACGGTGGCCGCGCTTTGATTCATTGCTTCTTTTAATATCCTGCTGACGTTCATCGCTTTCTTTTAGAAAGCGGGACAACTTATCTTCAAAAGAATGATCCGGCTTGCCGGCGGGAATTTCTTTCTTCCGCGCTTGCTTGATGGATAGGGCCACCTTCCCTCCCGCTTCGGTTGAAAGGACTTTGACCTTTACCACATCATCCTTCTTCAGATAATCATTGATGTCTTTTACATATGAATGGGCAATCTCTGAAATATGCACCAATCCGGTCTCCCCGTTGGGAAGAAGTACAAAAGCTCCAAACTTGGTAATACTCGTCACCACCCCCTCAACGATGTTTCCAACTTTCACCGACATTCTAAAGATATTCCCCCTTGATTAATGATAATCCCCAATCAACCTGATTTATTGTTCATCAGGCCTGGCCAAATTCAGGTAACGACGCGCCAAAAATTCAATATATTCCTGTTCCTGCAGACGGACAATCTCCTCTTTGAGTTCATTGTTTTCATTTTTTATCATCTGCACTTCGGCGTTATATCGATCCCGCTCCAGGGCCAAACAATGATAATGCCAGTAATAGGCTATGGTAATAAAAAATAAAAACGAGATGCATAACAGGCCTGCAAAAAGAAGAAACCGGCGACCATTCCATATCTTTTGTTTCTTGCCCGGAAAGGCAACCACGGACTTATTCCGCCTCATTCTACTCCCCTGTTACAAAATTTATTAGTCAGGTACTGTTATTTCTATTTTGTTATACTAAAGTCCTGCAAATTAAAAAAATGAAATTATTCTATTAAGCATCATAAATATATTATTATTTTTTTCTAAAACTTTGACTGAAAGCAAGCTTTACGGATACGTAAAACCTGGTAATATGATTTAAAAATCTTAAAGATAACCTGCCCAACTCACCTCCATAATAAAATACTTTGCGCCAAAATGAAAGTAGATAACGACTTAACAGGAAATAATAGGCCAGAAAACCGCATGTTATCCCAACATAGGTATAGAGATGAACTTCTCCCCATAAAAAAATAAGTAGTACCGACATGCTGATCGCCGTAACTACTATCCAGAAAAATAAATCCACAAAGAATGTAACCCGGAAAGAAAAATTAATCAGAGCCCTCACGGAACGATAAAAATCCAATAAAAACCCCAGACCAAATCCCAGCAACAACGCTTTGGCAAAAAGAAAGAATTGATAACCCGCCGGAGAGATGATATTGATATTATTCATAACCACTATTTAAATAATCTCTCAAAAAACCCTTTGCTGCGGTCTCGTGCACTGAGTTTCTGGTCTGAATAGGCCAATTCCAGAATCATTCCCGTGATCTTTACTTCTCCCTGATCCAGATTAAGATGCTTGATATTTAAATTTTCTCCGCGCACGGCCAACAATCCCTGTTCGGTATCCATAATTACCTCTTCGTCATCAAAACTGTCGACATTCATTACTCCCGTTATCTCCATCTCTTCCCGGTTTTCCAGGGATAGACGATGGTTAATTGCTTTATATCCGTATTTCTCCTCCATCGTTTCCTTCCCCTTTCTTTCTTTTCTATATAATATATTATGTCCGGAAAGATGGTTTATTCCATTATAACCACCGACCCTAAAACCTGATTACCACAAGTTGAAAAATTGGATGTCCCGGTAATAATAGTTGATGATATTTTCAGCGGTATCCCCCTTTTGAGCCATGGCTTTGGCTCCCCACTGGCACATTCCCACGCCGTGTCCATAGCCCGTACCCGACATCAGCAGATTGGGGCCGTCAATTTTAATATCATCAATATATGTGGATCGCATCTCTGTAGAACCAAGTCTGAGGCGTAAAACCGGAGCAAGAATTTCCGATTCATTGAAACCGATCCTTAACGCCCTTCCGGAAGGCCCCTTTTCCAGAATCTCCACCGAGATGATTTCGCCCGGGTCATTTCCCGTCTCTCCGATTACAATCGTTCTTATCCGGGTCAGAGGAAATTCAGCCTTCCAATTTGCCTCTTCAGGATCGATTATATCCTGCCCCCTGCTCTCTACAATGTGGATATAAGGAGGATTTCCTTCCTCGGGCCCCATTCCTTCATAGGCCAGCGCAGTGCGTGGCCCGGCATAGGCATGGAACCAGGCCCGGATAAATTGCCCTTTATAAGCGGCCACCTTGCCGCGTGTTTCCCGGACCGCTTTGCGGACTCTGTCATTTATTCTGGCCGCATTGTAGGCCTGAAATTCCTCGGGATCGGTAGAGGCATGGGCCCCTCTTTCATCCAATCCTTTCCCTTCAGCTATCTTCTGCAATGTATAGGTGCGAGCAATAATTGCTTGAGCGGCAAGGGCTTCCTGAGGCCAAAGGTTATCCATCTCTGCGGCAACCACACCCTCGATATATTTTTCAAACTCCATCTCTCTGACCTCGTCATGCTCATGCATATATACTCTGATGGTCGGTTCTTCCCGGGCGCCCCCCCGAATTTCTGCGGGAATTTCAGGCCTTTCTTGAGGAGCGCCGCGCTCAGACAGCATTTTACAACCGCCGCCGCTACCTAATATTAACAGACTGCAAATTAACCAGACCCCCCGGATTGCCTTATTTCTTTTTTTAAATTTCATCTATTGTTTCCTCCGGTAGTTTAAATTTCAGGAGTCTATTTACTACAATATTAGTTTTTATTATTTCTAAATAAATATTCTATAAAATAAAAAGCACCGCGGACGGTGCTTTTTAGCAAAAACAAATTATGTAAGTAGTTACCTTACTTTTTAACTCTGTCTTTAAGCCCTTTGCCGGCCTTAAAGACAGGTACCGTAGTTGCTGGAATAGTGATCTCTTCTCTGGTAGCAGGGTTTCTGCCTTTGCGAGCTTCACGTTTGCGGGTAGCAAATGTTCCAAAGCCGATAACCTGAACTTTATCCCCTTTTGCCAACGCATCGGTAATATTTTTAAAAACTGCATTTACTACTTTTTCCGTATCTTTTTTTGATAATTCAACCTCAGCAGATACAGCATTTACCAAATCAGACTTATTCACGTGAGTATCCCTCCTAATGATATTGTTTTATTTTAATACCTACCTATTCGATATAACATCTATGATTCCTGCCTACCTTTAGCTTTTTTTGCTTTTTTTCTTAATTTCTTTCCACCAACAATCTAGTTGGCTTAGATCGTAGTCCGCAACATCTCCTCCTTTTTCTCTTGCTTTATCTTCAATGTAGGCGAACCTATCCATAAACTTCCTCGTTGCCGCCGATAAAGCAAGCTCCGGATTTACCCCCATAAACCGGGATACGTTGACCAGGGCAAACAGGAAATCACCTAATTCTTCCTCTATTCTTTCCCTAAGCCCCCCATGATATGCATGCATAAGCTCATTTTGCTCCTCTTTGAGCTTTTCCAGCGGACCTTCGATTGATTGCCAATCAAAACCGACATCCGCCGCCTTTTCCTGTACCTTCAAAGCCTGCATCAAAGCCGGCAGAGCAGGATCGATATGAAGCACACTTCTTCGGGCTGATAACCGATCGCCTCGCTCCGCCTTCTTTATCTGCTCCCACCTCTTTCTGACTTCACGGATAGAAGAAATCTTCCGGCTCCCGAAAACATGCGGATGGCGGCGTATCAGTTTGGTTATCAACATATTGACGATATCACTGAAAGAGAAATGCTCCTCCTCCATGGCGATCTGGGCATGAAAGATAACCTGCAGAAGCAGATCTCCCAATTCTTCCTGCAAGGCCCGCATATCTCCTTTATCGATGGCCTCAATTACTTCATAGGCCTCCTCGATAAGATAGGGACGCAGGGAAAGATGTGTCTGTTCCCTGTCCCATGGACAACCCTCTTCTCCCCTCAGTTTGGCCATGATACTGATCAACTCCGAGAGGGAGTGCTTCCGTCGCGGCGGAAGATAAAGATAATAAGGCATGGATAAAGACCAATGCTTCAGAGCGAATATGGGGCACCAGCCACCAAAAGATATTTTTTCCCGATGATCTAAAGCTTTGAAGATCGCTGCCGGGTAACGATCGGGGTATACTTTCCGCAGGCAGGACTTGATGCGAGACAGATGGCGGTATCTCCCAGAGACCTTTACCACCAGGTGATGGGGAACCGGTTCTTTTAGCCGGCCGATAGACTGCCCGTCCAGAAATGTAACTCCGCCCGGGAACAGTCTGTCTATCCTGTTGATGGGGCCACTCAATCGCACTCTCATTTTATTAATCTCCTGTTTTTTAATTCTTCCCCTGCAATTATTCCATGCTATGCTTATTTGATCAATCTTAATTTACGTGCCCACAGGGCAAGCTTATTACCAATGCGGGGGATTGTATAGAGATCATCTTCGGTCAGCCAACCCAGATAAAGGAGGGCGGCAAAGTAGATAACAGCACCGATTAGAATACAGACGATGGTGGCGATCCCGTTTGCTGCTCCAAAACCAAGCCTTGTCCATGAAACAGATAGTACAAAGCGGTAGGAATATATAACCGTTATGGACATCAGCAAGACCGAGACAATAGGTTTCAAGAAGAGTGCGCCGATTTTGAACCGATAACCGGTTTTTTTGGCCATCTGGATGATATTTAAAACGGCAACAACGATAAACCCGACGGTGGTTGCCAGAGCCGCTCCGCCGATGTGGATTGATGGGATGGCCGTTAAGACCCATGTGAGGATCACTTTTACCACCGCACCATAAAACATGTTGAGTACCGGGATAAAAGTATAGCCCATCCCTTGCAGGATCCCCGTCGTGGTCAGGTAAAAAGAGAAAAAGATTATGCCCCAGGATAAGATGGAAAGAGGGTAAGCAGCCTCGGCATTATTATACAACAATACGGTAACCGCGTTGGATAACAGGGGCAGAGAGAGCAGAAAGAGCCCCACGGCGGAAGGCAGAGCAAATAAGACCGTCAACCGGTTGGAAACCTCTATGCGGTTATGTAAAAGAGGCCGGTTTTTTAAAGTATAAGCCTCCGATATGGCCGGCACCAGGCTTATAGCCAGTGCGGTCACGATTACGCTGGGGAAATACATCAGCGAAAGAGCCATCCCCGTCAACTGACCATACAGGGCCGTAGCTCTCTCGGTACTGAAACCGGCAGCATGAAGTCTGGCCGGAACGATGGCCAGATCCAGCAAGTTTATCAGCGGAACCATGATCGATCCCAATGTAATGGGGATCGATAGAGGTGCTGTTCGGATTCTATCGTGTTTCCCT
>JBASYW010000226.1:0-21980 GCA_049277715.1 Dethiobacteria bacterium
CAATTGTTCCCCTCATTTTTTTATTTTTTCTCAAGCCTGAGATAGCTCTGATGATCTTTAGCTTTTCTCTTTCAAGGCCTGAATTTTCTTGTCCAATATTTCAATCTTCTTCTCCAGCCGTTCCACATCCTGTCTGGTAACAATCCTGCTTCTTACGGCCTCGATCCCTTCCATCAATTTGATCAGATAAACGTTTTTCTGGGCTTCGACCTTCTCCATCACCGACTCCACCAGTTTGTTGGCCTCTTCAAGGTGTAATCCTCCTCTTTCAGCCAAATCCTTGGTCAGCTCCTCGGCCTTATCCTTTAACTCCAGAGTAAAATCAACAGCCTGTGAAATTAAATTGCCGGATATCAATGCTTCGCCAATGTTACCATTCATGAAGCAAGCATCCTTTTTCTCCCTTGAAGCTTCCGCCGGAGGGGCAACTTTTGCCGGAGCAGCCTGTGGGCCTGTTTTGGTAACGGTCTTTGCCGCCTTCTGTTTGGATCTTTGCGCCCCGCTCTTTTCAATCTCTTCATCCGTTAGACATACCAGCCAATGCCCCTGCTTATCTTTGCGTGCCTCTATCGTTTTACGTTCTATTCTTCTCTGAATTGCGCTTGGTGTAACCCCGAGAAGCTCTGCTGCCTCTTTTTTTGAATACTCCTTTTTGCTCATTTTTATCCCTCCGTTAATTAATTTCGTTGGCCATCCTGAAAATTAACTTACGATTAACTAATATTACTTATTATTTTATCATAAATAACTTTTTACGTTAACCCCAATTTACTTTTTTCGTTATATATATAAATAAATGGCGGGAGTAGATGGGAATCGCACTTGGATACCTCACTTTATACCTGTGCTTCCCCGAATTGCCTGTGGATAGACGGCGGAGGCAATTCGCAAGAGAACGGAGGATCGGGACGATTTGTAAGCCTGTATCGAGCCGGTAAATCCATCTCATCAACATATTACACCAAGAAAATGTCTTCAATAGCAACATTAAAATATTTTGCCATCTTAAAAGCCAACTTTAAAGTCGGGTTATATTTATTGTTTTCAATAGCTATAATGGTCTGTCTGGTCACCCCCAGGGCCCGGGCCAGTTCTTCCTGGGTCAGATCGTGTTCCCGCCGCAGCTCTTTTAACTTGTTAACCATCAGCCACCAAGCTTCTTTCTGTAATATATGTATGAAGACCAGTAAACCGCCTGTGAAGAGAAAAAAGCCACAGCCTGTACTCCCAAACGCCCGGTGCTGATAACCCCTTGGAATGTCCAGACCAGCAGGAAAACTGTAATAAAGACCCAGGTGATTCGCATGCTATAGAAGCCAACTAAAATTTAGCGTTCATCACCTTTTTCAAAGCCCATTTTTTTAAAAAAGAAACCCATCCTTTTTAAAAATGACATGGAACCACCTCCATCAATGTTAAATACTCTTTACATTAATTATAGCTATCATTCTTTCAGATGTCAAGAACCTTTAACATTTTACTCAGTCAGTGTGTTACAAAAAAGGAAAGGCCTTTTCTTTATGAAAAGCCCCTTCCAATATCATTCCACTCCCTGCCGTGCAGGAAGCAGGAGGCGTTGGCTCCGGGGCATTCCTGACACAATCTTGTCACTTCGCAGGCAAAAGAAAAACGCAGGCTATTTGATTCATAACCTGCGCGCTAATTTTTTGGCGGGAGTAGATGGGAATCGAACCCACCGTGGACGGATCGCGCCCACCACTGGATTTGAAGTCCATGAGCGTCACCAGACCGCCAACTACCCCCGTGGCAACAATATTTATACTTATCAATCATCTTACTAAAATTACTTCGAATAATCAACCCGGTTACTGCCTCTTTCTGCGGCTTGCCCTCGCAAGCAGGATAATCACGGCCCCGTACAGAGTTTTTACTTTTCCGGCAGGACAAATCGGGGTTTTGTTTGAATATTTTGCATATACATTTTAATAATGGGAGGTGACAATTGGATGTTTGAGAATGAATATATCAACAGCCTCAAAAAATTAACGCGGAGAGTCTATATTCAGGGTGCATCGGTTGTCGATCCGCTGGAACACCCGTTGGTGCGCCTCAGCACTGCAGCGATAGGCCGGACCTATGCCCTGCAGGATCAGCCGGAACATGAAACGTTGATCTATGCGCGCTCTCATCTAAGCGGCCGCCGTATCAACCGTTTCACCCATATCCACCGCTCTACGGAAGATCTTATCAACAAAGTAAAACTGCAGCGCCTTCTGGGTCAGCAGACGGGGACCTGCTTTCAACGCTGTGTGGGCATGGATGCCTTGAACGCGTTGGAGATTACCACTTTTGACCTGGAGCGGGATCTGGGTAAGCCTTACCACCGGAATTTCAACCGCTTTTTAGGGCAGGTTCAGGAAGAGAATGCCGTCTGCGGCGGAGCGATGACCGACCCCAAGGGAGACCGAAGCAAGCGCCCCCATGAACAGGCCGACCCGGATCTCTATCTGCGGGTGATCAGCCGGAATAATGAAGGGATCGTGGTTAAAGGAGCAAAATGCCACCAGACCGGCGCGCTCAATGCCCACTACATTATCGTCATGCCGACCCTGGCGATGCAAGAGGAAGACCGGGCCTATGCCGTCTCCTTTGCCGTGGAGGCGGATAATCCGCAATTAATTTATATTTTGGGGCGACAGCCTTCGGATATGCGCAAACTGGAACCTCACCGGGCCGATATCGGCAACCTTTATTACGGTGGCCAGGAATGTCTGATCATTTTCGACCATGTTTTTATCCCCTGGGAAAGAGTCTTCCTGTGTGGAGAATATAACTACTCCGGCCCTCTGGTCGAGCGTTTCGCCGGTTATCACCGCCAGAGCTACGGCGGCTGCAAGGCCGGGGTGGGGGATCTTCTCATCGGGGCGGCGGCCTCGTTGGCGGAATATCAGGGGCTCGATAAACCCTCGCATATCAGAGATAAGCTGGTGGAGATGATTCACCTGAATGAAACTATCTTCAGCTGCGGCATTGCCTGTTCCGTCCAGGGCACAGCCACCGCTTCGGGAACATACCTGATTGACCTGCTGCTGGCCAATGTCTGCAAATTAAATGTGACCCGCTTTCCTTACGAGATGGCCAGGATCGCCGAAGATATCGCCGGAGGCCTGCTCGCCACTCTACCGCCATTGAAAGATCTGGAACATCCGGAGATCGGACCGCTGCTGAACAAATACCTTCAAGGTGTTGCCGGCATCAAAACCGCCTGTCGGCTCAAGATGCTGCGCTTTGTTGAAAATCTTACCCTCGGGGCGGCAGCCGCAGCCTATCTGACCGAATCTTTGCATGGTGCCGGTTCACCTCAGGCACAACGGGTGGTCATCGCCCGACAGGCTGATCTGGAACGGAAAAAGAAAATGGCTCAAAAACTGGCCGGGATCGAGGAAGAGGAAAAACTCTAAACATCAAAGAGGTCATCAGTATTCCCGGCTCTCTTCTGCTTACGCCGCTGAGCCAGTACAACCATCAGGATGCCCAGCTCGTATAAAATCATCAGGGGGAGGGTCATCAACAGTTGGGAAAATATATCCGGCGGGGTAATAATGGCCGAGACCACCAGCATGATCAATAAGGCATACTTGCGATTTGCACGCAGAAACATCGGGCTAACCAATTCCAGTGCCCCCAGAAACAGAAAAACCAGCGGAAGCTGAAAAGCCAATCCAAAGGCAAATAAAAATGATAAAGAAAAAGACAGGTAGTTCTGCAGAGTGAAGACTGCCGCCAGGGTCTCATCTTCGAAACTGTTGAAAAACTGTATGGCGATGGGAAATACCACCATGTAGGCAAATACAAGCCCGGAGACCAGAAGAACAACCATGAAAAGCGAAAGAAAGATCATCAGTTTCTTCCTCTCTCTGGTCAGGAATGGCCAGAACAGGGCGATAATCTGATATATCAGTAAGGGTGAAGTGAGTATAATTCCCGCGGCAAAAGCAAGCCGGATATTGGCCATCAATGCCTCTGCCGGAGAGATATAGATCAATTCCGGATTTCCTGCCGGTTTCAGCAAGATGGCGCGAATTTCATGGATATAGAAGAAACATACGAAACCGGAAACGATTATGCATAAAATCATGAAGATCAAGCGTTTCCTGAGGTCTTCAAGCCTGGCTATCCAATTCCCGGCACTCTTATCCCTCTCCGCCATCATCGGCCCCCATTTCCATCATCACTTTTACCTTGGGGAGAACCATCGATCTGTACGATCCTCTGTCGGGCATAAACATACAGATCCGAGTCTTCAGGTTCAGAAGACAATATTATCTCCAGTTGTTCCCGGGCCGTCGCCAAGTCGTGATGGTATTCCTCCAGCAACATGCTGAGATAATAACGGTTGAGGTTATCATCGGGGTCCTTCTCCAGCTGCTCTCTCAACAGATCCTCCGCCCGCGCCGCTTGCTCCGCGGCCTTCTCTTCAAGGTTCATCATACTGTATACATCATAGAGCCGTATATAACTTTCAGGCTCCTGGGGTTCCAGTTCAATGGCCTGTTCCAAAACTGCAGCAGCTTTCTCCAGGTAACCAAGGCCTTCCTCCGAGTAATCGAGATAGAACGACCGGGTCGCGTAGGCATCGGCCAACTCCCTTAATATATATAAATTGGGCTCGTTCTCTTCCAGATAATTTTCCAGAGAGGCAATCCACTTTTTATTCTGCTCCATGACGTCCTCGGGGTCGGAATAAACATCACCATAATCATCCCCCGTATCGCGGTTGCCGGCCAGATTTAAAATATTGTAAAGAGGCAGAATCATGGCAATCACAAGTATTACGACAATCAGCGTTACCCAGAATTCTCTGCCGCGCCTGATCAATGGTGTAATTCCTTTCTGATCCTCTTATTGCCGGCTGCTTATATCTTCACGAAACTTGACCAGCAGCCTGCCGCAGTTCTCACAATACACCATTGATTGGGGATTGTAAAGTTGGCCCCTCTGTGCTGAAGAAATGAATACCCGGCAGCCTTCGCAAATATTATCGATAACCCGTGCCATCCCTTTTTTATCCGGCCTCTGGCACATCACTTTATATCTTTCCAGATAATGATCATCTATCTTTTCCAGAAGTTCCTCTCTTTTCAATTTAAGATCAGCGATACCCTGCTCGATCTTGGCCATCTGCTTTTTTAGATCAGAACGTTTATCTTTCACCTTCTTCTCACAACCTGTCACTATCACCTTCTGAGATTCCCATGCCTTCTCCGCCGCTTCCAATCCTTCAATCAATTCAATGATTTTATTTTCCAGAGCGTCTTTTTCTTTCTTAACCTTGATCAGCCTCTTCTCCATCATCTCCAGTTCACGCACGTTGGATACCTCGCCGCCGTATAACCTTCTTTTCAGGTTCTTTATCTCATCGGTTGCCGATTGTAAATTGAGATCTTGTCGCTTGATCTCCTTCTGTCTGGCTTTAATATCATTGCCGACCTCCTCCAGACCCTCCTTCTCCCGACGCAGCCTGCCCTCGCTTGCTTTTACCTCCGCAATCAGAGGATCTTCCCTGAGCTGTTTTTCAAGCTCCATTATCGCCATATCGCGCTCCTGCAAGTGCCATAACAGCTCTAACTGTTCCATGCAAACCCTCCTTTCTCTGTTTTATTGCCACAGTAAAATAAAAAAGGATAGGGTTTTGCCCCTATCCTCGATCAAGACATGCCCGCATCTTTATCCGGTACGGGCCAGACCTTGTTTGTATACCCCCGTTCCCTGATTTTATCCTGCACAAATCCGGCCAGCCAGGGTATGATGGGGTATTCCGTATTATCGTGCCCGGCATCAACCAGAGCCAGTCCCACCGCCTGTGCCAGACGGATATCATGATATTTCAGATCTCCGGAAACCAGGACATCGGCTCCTCTTTCTGCAGCGGTTTTGATCAGGCTGCCTCCGCTGCCGCCGCACAGGGCCACCTTCTTCACCACCCGATCCCGGTCCCCCCATAATTCCACCCTATCCGTCCTCAATATTTTTTTACATCTTGCCGCGAGTTTATCCAGCGTCAGCGGTTCTTTTAAAGTTCCCACGCGTCCCAGGCCTAGGGGAACCCCTTCACGGGCCAGTTCATATAGATCATAGGCAACCTCCTCGTAAGGATGGCTTTCCAGTAAAGCCCTTATAATCAATGCTTTCAGAGAAAGTGGCAGAACCGTTTCCAGACGGAACTCCTTTACCCGGTTAAGTTCGCCTTTTTCGCCGCTAAAAGGTCTGCTGCCTTCCCGCGGCATAAAAGTACCGGTTCCCTCCAGTTGAAAAGTACAGTGGCTGTAGTTGCCGATCCATCCGCCTCCCGCATCCGCGATTGCCCCCCGGACTCTATCTTCGTACCCTTTGGGGACAAAGACCACCAGCTTCAACAGGGGGTCAAATCCCGTTACCTCCAGAACAGCAGGATCTTGCAGCTCGAAGAGCTCTGCCAGCAATGCATTTACTCCCCGGGGCGCGATATCCAGATTGGTATGCGCCACAAATACATTCACATTATTTTGAATAATTGCTTTAATGAGGGTGCCCTCGGGCCGACCGGTATTTATCGCCGTCCACGGAGAAAATATCAGAGGATGATGGCTGATGATTACATTTGCTCCCCTTTGCAATGCTTCATCAAGCGTTGCGGCATCCACATCCAGAACCGTAATGATATTTTTAACTGCGGCGCGGGGATCGCCTATCTGCAGCCCGACATTATCATAATCAAGTGCCAGATGAGGGGGAGCCAGATCATCAATCAAATCCATCAGTTCCTGAACCTGCAATGACAAGAGAGAGAACCTCCTTTAGTCGGTTTTCTTTGCCTCTATAGTAATCCCGTTTCCTGAGACTACCGGCCTCCTCAGCCATATTCAGAGCGCTTATAATCCTTTGACACCGCGAAATCTTATCCTCAAGATAGGGCACCAGCAGCGGATCTCCACACTCAAGCAGTCCGGGCCCTACTTCAAGCAGGAAATTATCCGCCATCGCCTGTCTGCCCTTCCCGACCACCATGATCTCGTAAAATCGCTTCTTCTCGCGGGCCAAACTCTCGTTTCTGATACAGAAGCCATGGGCGACCAACCACCTGCGCAACAGATAGATATCGGTCATCGGCTGCAGAACAAAGTATTTAAAACCGGCAAGCTTCCCGGCACCTTCATGCAATATTCTGCAGATAGATCTGCCCCCAAGGCCGGCGATGACAGCCACATCGGCCTGATCATCGCTTCTGATGGCGGAGAAACCGTCACCCTTGCGCAATTCGATCTTGGAAGCCAGGTTAAACAGATCGACCGTCTTCCGTGCTTTCTCAAGATTCCTGGCAAATTTTTCAACACCAATCACCTTCCGGCAAATCCCCTCCTTGATGAGATAAACCGGGAGGTAGGCATGATCGGTCCCGATATCCACAACGACACTTTCCGGCATAATACAGTTTGCCACTTCCGCCAAACGCGGCTTCAGTTTCATTTAAAGACCACACCACCTAAAGTTGACAGGCCAAACATCACTATTGCCTCGGAATTGCCTCGGAAAGTACTATTACCTATTCCATAAAATTTATGAAAAACCCTTTTGGTTTCCGGATTATTTTGGTTCGGCGATCAGACCTCTTATCCAAGCTTCAATAAAGTTTTTACCTTTTTGATAAATTAACAGTCTGTCCCCGCCATTTTATATGGCAGGCAATCAATCAACCCGGACAAATTGCCGGCTGGCGATTGGCACCTTGCACGCCCTGACAGGCCGCTTCGCCGCAGGCTTAATGTCAAAGGGACAGGCCCTTTGGCCTAGAAAAAAATATCAATTTGGGGATTGCGGGGATGCTTTTTGGAACGGCAGAACTTGTAACAGCAGGTCTCTATTTTTCAAAACGCCCGGCGGTCAGGACGGCCGTAAAAGCCTCCTGGGGTATCTCCACCCTGCCGACCTGTTTCATCCTTTTCTTGCCTTCTTTCTGTTTCTCCAACAGTTTCCTTTTCCGGGTTACATCGCCGCCATAAAGTTTCTCCGTAACGTTCTTGCGGAAAGCTTTAATTGTTTCCCGGGCAATCACCTTGTTTTCAATCGATGCCTGAATGGGCACATCATACATCTGCCTGGGGATGATCTCCCTCAGTGCCTCTACCATCTCACGGCCCCGTTGGTAAGCCCGATCACGGTGGATTACAAAAGAGAGGGCATCGACCTTCTCGCCGGCTACCAGAATATCAACGAGCAGCAGATCGGATTCCCTGTAGCCGTGCGGAGTGTAGTCCAAAGAAGCATATCCCCGCGTCCGCGACTTGAGAAGATCAAAGAAATCATAAATTATCTCCGCCAGGGGAAGAAGATAGGAAAGCCTCACCCGTCCGGATTCCAGGTACTCCGTATTCAGATATTCCCCTCTCCTCTCCTGGCAGAGTTCCATCGCCGCCCCCAGATACTCACCGGGCAGAAGTACCGATGCGGTTACATAGGGCTCTTCAATGTAATCTATCTGGTCCGGCGAAGGAATAAGGGCCGGGTTGTCGATCTCCACCACCGCCCCGTCCTTCTGATGAACTTTATAGACTACACTGGGTGCGGATATGATCAGGGCCAGCCCGTACTCCCTTTCCAGTCTCTCCCTGACGATATCCATGTGCAGCAACCCCAGAAACCCGCAGCGGAAACCGGGCCCCAGGGCCATGCTGGTCTCCGGCTCATAAGTAATCGCCGCATCGTTTAGCTTGAGTCTCTCCATCGCTTCCCGCAGAGAATTAAAATCATTGCTATCCTGAGGGTAAAGTCCGCAATAAACCATAGGCACCACACGTTGATAACCGGGAAGGGGGTCGGCTGCCGGTGTGGATGCGGATGTGACCGTATCACCCACCTGCGCATCACCCACATTTTTTATGGAAGCGGCCAGATAACCCACTTCTCCGGCCGCCAGGCCGTCTGTAGGCTTCATCCCCGGTTGAAATACTCCCGTCTCGATTACCTCAAAAACCTGCCCCGTATTCATAAATTTGATCATCGTTCCTTTTTGAACCCGCCCTTCCATAACACGGATATAAACAATAACCCCCCGGTAAACATCATAGTAAGAGTCAAAAACCAGAGCCTTGAGAGGGGCATCCGGGGAACCTGTTTCCGGTGGAGATATCCGGTTGACGATCGCCTCCAGAACCTCGTTGATTCCTGTGCCCTCTTTGGCTGAAACCAGCAGGGGTTTACCTCCCTTGGCCCCCAATACTTTTTCCAGTTCGCCGGTTGCTTTTTCGGGATTGGCATTCTCCAGATCAATCTTGTTGATGACCGGAATGATCTTCAGCTTATGTTCAAGGGCCAGATAAATATGGGCAAGGGTCTGCGCCTCCACACCCTGAACAGCGTCCACAACGAGGATAGCTCCCTCACAGGCGGCAAGGCTTCTGGATACCTCGTAAGTGAAATCGACATGACCGGGGGTATCAATCAGGTTCAAGGTATACTCTTCCCCGTCTCCGGCCCGATAAGTCAGGCGGACTGCCTGCAGTTTTATAGTAATACCCCGCTCCCGCTCCAAATCCATCCGATCGAGGACCTGTTCTTTCATCTCCCTGTCGGAAAGAGTCTCCGTCATCTCGAGAAGGCGATCGGCCAAGGTGGACTTGCCATGATCGATATGAGCGATAATACAGAAATTCCTGATCTTTTCAGATTGCAACGATTAAGCCTCCATCTTCCATGTCTTGTTATCGATTTCCGGATTAAAATCTATTGACAATTAATATTTAATGGGGGAATAGATATTGTGGGGCCCGCCCCACGCCATCCGGCCGGGTTGCCCCTCTTGCAGGTCAGGTGCAGACCGGCGGCACAAAGATACACGATCCGGCAAAGAAACTTTAATAAACGGGGATTTATCCTGATCGGGTTACCTGATCATCTTATTACATTATTTTTTGAGCGGAAAGAAGATCTTTACCGGGGCCAGTTTGCCTCGTTTTCCAATCTTTCAGCGATATCCACCCCATAAAAATCTTCAATCGGCTGCAAGATCCAGGGATTGTTCTCCCATACATCCCTGACCGCATTTCTCACTTTCTCCACGCCTTCGGGAACCATCCTGCCCAATGGTTGGCGGCATCCGCCCGCGGGCATACCCAGTCCCTTCATCATCGTTTTTATCGGAACCGGGTTTCTAAATTTATGGCGGCCACAGATAACCGTAACCATGCCAAACAAGGGTTCCAGAGCTCCTTTTATCTCCCGTGCCCTATTTATCTCTCCCTTCAATATGCAGTCACACATCTCCTTCAGCGCCCCCGGTGCAACGTTGGAAATCACGGAGATTACGCCGGCTGCCCTTATTTGTTCATCGGTCATTATTTCAAAGGTCAGATCATCATCTCCGGAAATAATATGAAACCAGTCGGGCATTATTCTTCTTGTTTCTCTCATCCTCTCCAGATCACCTGTTGCCTCCTTGACCGCTCCCACATTGGGATACCGGCGGGCTAAAATCTCCAAATCCTCCGGCAACAGAGCACACCCGGTGCGTCCGGGTATCACATAAGGGCAGATGATCAGATCGGGAAATTTCTCTGCGGCGGGGCGGTAATACTCTTCCCGCAATTCAAGTGACGACGGTCCGTTGTAATAACAATCTACCAGCAGCAGCCCGTTGCATCCTACCGCCTGAGCCGCCTCCCCATATTTGAGCATCTCTCTGGTAGAGTTGGAACCGGTACCGGCCATGATGAAAATATCTTCCCCCCCCAGACTGGCCATCCTGGCAATTACATTGCTATGTTCCATTGGGGTCAGGGTTGGTGATTCGCCCGTTGTCCCGGCGGGAACCAATCCTCTGATCCCCTCCTGTATCTGAAATAGAATATTTTGGTTTAACCCTTCCCATTCGATAGCCCCCTGATCATTGAACGGAGTTACCATCGCTGTAAAACATCCTATATTTTTCATTTTGTTCCTCCTTGTTGAATCAGATGTCATTTTGAAAATTTATTGTGATCCGCCTAATCTATATTTTTATTAAACCTTGAAATCGATGTTGTAGGCAACCTTTGATACAACTATTATTATAATATGGCAAATAGGCCTCCGTTGTAAACTTGAATTGATTATTTTCCGATCTTTTTTCCTGTCTTTGAGCGGATTACAGGAACCGATATTCATACCGCCGCAATAAAATACAAAGACCGGCCGGCCGAATAATAGAGGCATCAATACAGGGGAAAGAAGGCAACCGGGTAGCATACCTGGTCCCAAGATACAATCAGTTGCACGTAACTTCTCCGCTGTTTATTTTTTATATTTCTCCCGGTATGGTATCGCCGTATCCGTGCGTTTATTGAGATAATCCCTCACCGCCGCTCTCAAGGCGGCAACACCTATATTGGAGCAATGCTTCTTCTCTTCGGGCAGCCCTCCCAGAGCCTCGATTATATCCTGCTCGGTTATCTTCATCGCCGCTCGTAGTGTCCGCCCTTTGGCCAGTTCGGTGGTCATGCTGCCGGCGGCTATTGCCGCTGTGCATCCATAAACGATAAAGCTGATTTCACGGATAACCCCTTTGTTGACTTTGATAAAGACCGTAAGAGAATCGCCGCAATTCGGGTCACCGGATAAACCTTTCCCATCAGGATCATGCATGACACCCGCATTTTGGGGGCTTAAAAAATGGGCGATAACCGTATCCGAGTACATCGCAAACCCTCCTCCAGAAAAAAACTACCATAATAATATTTTATATGAACTTCAATTGCAACATCATCGCTAAATTTTTCCGCCTGCACCGCAAGAAAAATCTAAAATAATATTTGCTGTATTTATGAACATGGAATGGCAAAGAATATAACCGGGGCAGACAAAACAGGGGGCGCAAGTATGGCAATTCTGCTTTACTTTTTGGTTTATTTTGATTATAATATGTGGTAAAAGAAGACAGGGGTGATAGATATATGAGTAAAAAAGGAGATTTTCTGGTGGGTATTTTTATCGGCAGCATTTTAGGAGCAGCAGCGGGATTACTCCTTGCTCCTTCAACAGGAGAAGAGACAAGAGTTCAGCTCATGGAGAAAGGCAAAGAGTGGAAAGATATCGCCACCGAGAAGGCCCTGATCAAATCACAGGAGGCCATCACCTCTACCAAAGAGTTGATTGCCAATCTCAAAGAACACTTCCTGAACAGTGAAGAGGTCCAACTTGTTCTGGATCAGGTGGATGAAGGGTTGTCGGGTGAATAAGCATGGATAACATGTTGATCTATGCCCTCTTCTTCCCTACAATATTGAATACCATTCTTCTGATCATGATGGTCGTAGCTCTATACAAGCTTATTACGGCTATGGGGGATTTGACTTCGAAGCTGAATAACTTTCTGGTCCGCGGTGAAGAAGAGCTGTTTACCACCGCCGGCGCCTTTCGTGAACTTGCTTCACAGGGTGCAAATCTTCTTCAAAAGATAACTCAGATAACCGACTCCTTTTTTTATACATACTCCATGAAACAGAGCCCCTTCATGGGACAGAGATTGCCGCAGATACTATCGGGACTGAACATGGGATGGGGTCTGGTTAATTTTTTAAAACGTTTTTTCAAAAAAAATAAAAACAACAATTAATCATCAGTTTATAATTAAAGAAAGACTGCCGCCGTAGCTGCAGTCTTTCTTTATGGATCAAAATGTTCCATGCGGACACGTTCCCGGCTCCTTTACCGCAGCCGCCCGTTCATTTATTTCGGCGATAATTTGGGGACGGCAGGAGCGCGGAATCTGTAGATACGCCGTTGGCCCGACCCCAGCAACGGCCCCACATAATCAAAAAATGCAGGTGTAACATCATTTCCGGCATTGTTGATAAATTCATCCGGCATATATCTGGTTTTCCCTGCAACCTCTTCCAGCCGCGAGAACTTGTAGTCCACGGCATAGTCGCCGATACGGTGGATGGTAACCGAACCGTCCCGGTCTTCCCACATTGCATACTGCACCCCTTTTTCTCCTACCTCTCTTGCCTCCCTCTGGTCTACATCGGAT
The DNA here is from genome assembly GCA_049277715.1 of Dethiobacteria bacterium. Classification (GTDB taxonomy): domain Bacteria; phylum Bacillota; class Dethiobacteria; order DTU022; family PWGO01; genus JAAYSV01. The sequence continues at coordinate 13,004 of JBASYW010000226.1, forward strand.
ACACAACCAAAGAAAGATCTCTGCAGGTAACCGAAGGTATCGGATCTTACCCTCTTGATATTCAACCTGTCCCGAATGATATCGCCAAGGAGATCACCAAGAGCACCCGTGCCCGATAACTGCACGTTGCCGTGGGCATCCTTCTCTACGTCTTCCACCAGTTTGGTGATTATGGGGTTACCCTCCTCATCCTGGATACCCTCGGAAACGGCGATCACACAACGCCCGAATTTATCATGGACCGCTTTAACGTCGGAGATGAAGCGGTCCACATCAAATGCCCTCTCCGGCACATAGACAAGATGAGGACCATCATCATCATACTGTCTTCCTGCCGCCGCCGCCGCCGTCAAAAACCCGGCATGACGCCCCATTACCACCCCGATATATACGCCGGGCAGTGAGCGGTTATCCATGTTGGCCCCCATAAATGCCTGGGAGACAAACTTGGCTGCCGATCCATATCCGGGGGTATGGTCATTGAGCATCAGATCATTGTCGATCGTCTTGGGGATATGTACTACTCTAAATTCATAATCTTCCTGTTGGGCATACTCTTTGACGATCCGCAAAGTATCGGAAGAATCGTTGCCGCCGATGTAAAAGAAATAACGTACATTATAAGCTTTCAGCGCATTGAAGATTTCGCGGCAGTACTGTTTGTCGGGTTTATCACGTGTCGATGATAGCGCTGCCGAAGGCATGCTAGCCACCTGCTCAAGATTATGGGTTGTTTCCTGTGTCAAGTCTATGAAATCCTCATTGATGATCCCGGAAACCCCTTTGATCGCTCCGTAAACTTTTTTAATCAACGGATATTTTCTTGCTTCCAACACTACACCGACAACCGATTGATTGATTACGGCTGTTGGTCCTCCGCCTTGTGCTACAACAACATTTCCTTCCAGTTTCATAAAGAACCTCCTTGATTGATGTTAAATAACTTTCTGGCAAGCTGATAATCGATCAGCAATCTTGGCCTCTCCATTATATTATATCGTCTTTTCCGGTTTTATAACTTAACCCTGATGAATTACTACGCTTGAATGGCGGCGCACCCGGGTTTTTTAGCTTAAAATGTTTTCTATGCTATAATATTAAAAAAGAAACTCTGCTTTAAGCAAGCCAGGCATACGCTGTTATTTTTCTATATTTCGTTCATGGAATCCTTTAAATCAGAAAATAATAATTGAAAAATCTTCCGCTGCCGATCTGTTCATAGACCGATCGGTCCGGCTCGGAGTCCGGATTCGCGGACATATGGGAAGGAAGCAGATGGAAAAACAGCAGATAACCGTTATTTACGGCGATTCACCGTTGGAGATGACCAAATATCTACTGCAATACATATCCCCCGCACCGGGAATAAATAAGCACAGCCTGATCGGTATCAAACCCAATCTGGTTAAATCCGTTCCCTCCGCTTCCGGAGCCACCACCTCACCGGATATCGTCCGCGGCATCATCGAATATTTTCAGGCCCACGGGTTTAAAAATATTATCATCCTCGAAAGTTCGTGGATCGGCGACCGGACCGAAAAAGCATTCAAAGTATGCGGCTACGATAAGATAGCGGCGCAATACGGCATCCCTCTGGTTGATCTCAAAAAAGATCCCGTCCGGGAAATCAAATGCAACGGCGAACTAACTCTCGGTCTCTGTAAAACAGCGCTCGCGGTCGATTATTTGATCAATGTCCCCGTCTTGAAGGCGCACTGCCAGACCAGGTTGACGTGTGCCCTGAAAAACCTGAAAGGCTGCATCCCTGATAGCGAGAAAAGAGAATTTCATAGATTGGGCCTTCATAATCCGATCGCTTACCTGAACAGAGCATTGAGAAATTCACTCATCATCGTGGATGGTATCAGGGGAGATCTGACCCACGAGGAAGGGGGAAACCCGGTGGAAATGGGACGGATTATCGGCGGTTTTGACCCGGTGCTCATCGATTCCTACGCCGCAAGCCTGCTCGGTTACCGTGTTGATGATGTTCCCTACATCCGGATAGCTAAAGAGCTTGGTGTTGGCCATCTTTTTAATCATCGGACGCCTGTAACGGAGTTGAATGCGGATCGGAAACCGCGGGTAAAAGTAAAGCCGCGGGGCAAAGCCCGTTATCTGGCCGGATGGATCGAAGAAAAAGAGGCCTGTTCTCCCTGTTATGGCCATCTTATTCATGCTCTCCGGCGCCTCGAAGAAGCAAGAATGATTGACCGCCTTACCTTAAAAGTGTGCATCGGCCAGGGATTCAAAGGGATAGAGGAAGCCGGGTATGGTATCGGCAATTGCACCAAAGGTCTAAAACATAGCCTTCCCGGATGTCCTCCCTCAACCACAGATATTATTAAATTCTTATCATCAATCAAGATATAGATCTGCTTTAATATCACGAAGTTCTCTTCCCGCATACGATTTATTAGAAGAGAAAAGGCTTTATAAACAACTTTTCTCTCCCGCCGCCGCTATTACCCTTAAATTTGATCTGTACTTGACATTTTTATTAATAATCAGGTTCTTCAAAGTCCCCCGTAAGAGTATTAATTAAATAGTATGATTATCAGCTATAGCAGGAAGTATTTTATCGATCGTCGAATATAATCAATAATAATGTTTGGAATTTTCAAACAAATGCAAGGGAGGGTTTACCATGGCTACCAAACTTGATCTGGATCCGGGCATGGAACATGAACTCAACAAATTATCTTTTAAGGAGGCTCCCAAAATTATCAGCGAAATCCCCGGGCCTAAGAGCAGGGAGATACTGGCAACCGAGATGGAGAATGAAACACCGACCAGAGTTACACCGACCGTCCTCTCCATGGTCTGGGAGGAATCAAAAGGGGCCACTATTAAAGATCCCGATGGCAATTATTTTATTGATCTTACCGCCGGCATAGCGGTAAACAATGTCGGTCATTGTCACCCCAAAGTGGTGGAGACCATCAGACAGGAATGCGGCCTGCTGATGCATAATCCGGATGCCACCACTTCCCACCGTGCCAGACTGGGGAAGAAACTTCAGGAGATCGCCCCCGGTGAACTGAGAGGCAATGCCAGGATGACCTACGGTCTTAGTGGAAGCTCTGCCGTGGAAATCGCCACCAAATTTGCCCGGGGAGCAACCGGAAAATCTCACATCATTGCCTTCCATGGAGCTTACCACGGTGTGATGGGCAGTACCTTGGGATACACCACTTCCCAGCAGTTCCGCGCCAATTACAGGCCCTTGAACCCCTTTGTCTACCACGTAGGGCCGTATGCCTACTGTTATCGGTGCCCCTGGAAGATGGAACACCCCCGGTGTGATCTGGAATGTGCCAAATATGTGGAACACCTGATGTTAAGTCCCTCCACCGGCATCGATATCGAATCCGTCGCCGCCATGATTGTAGAACCCATCCAAGGTGAAGGCGGGTATGTGCCGCCGCCAGAAGGCTTTATAAATGCCCTTAAAAACATTTGTGAGAAAGCAGGGATTCTCTATATTGACGATGAAGTTCAGGCCGGCATGGGCAGAACAGGAAAAATGTTTGCCATAGACCATTACGGCATCACCCCCGATTTTATCACCCTCGGCAAAGCCCTGGGAGGTGACCTGCCTTTTAGCGCCGTTATCATGAAGAAAGAGATTGCTGAAAATCTCGGGCCCATGAGCCATATACTTACGGCAGCCGGAAATGCCACCTCCTGTGCCGTCGCCTGCACCAACCTGGATCTTCTGCAGGACGGTATTGTAAGCAGAGCTGAACAGCTGGGCAATTATACCCTGGCGGTGCTCAAGGAGATGATGAATGAAGTTGAAATTATCGGCGATGTCCGCGGCAAAGGGATGATGATCGCCATCGAGCTGGTCAGGAACAGAGATACCAAAGAACCTCTCGATTACGGAGAAATACTGCAATTACTGTGGGCCTTGAGAGACAGCGGGGTGCTCTTCCTGCCCTGCGGCCGATACAGCAATGTCTTCCGGATGATGCCGCCTCTTGTGATCACAAAAGAACACCTTGATAAAGCACTGGAGATCATACGCGATGTCTTGAAAGACAATCAGGGAAGTATTCTGGTATAAAGTATGTGTTCCAGGCACAAAAGAGCGGTGGGCTAAAATGCTCACCGCTTTTTTATCCCCCATGCATGGTCATTGATGCAGGAAATTGTCCTGCATTGTTACTCCTCCTATATGCGGGGGCCGCCCTTTCGGGTGCCCCTCCACAGGCCGGACTGACTTGCAGATCAACGAAGCACCATCTCAATAGCCTGCTGTTGGCAGTGTTCCGCACATTTTCCGCAACCGTAGCAGCGCTCGACCGATTTGATATCGCTGTATGAATCGTCCCCGTTTTTATATATTTGCCGGGCCTCAAAGGGGCAGACGGCCAGGTTAAGACATTCACCACATCCCTTGCACAGACCCTCACGGCGCTTGGCCACATATCTCCCCTGCCGGATGTTCTTCAACCGGTACCCTCCAACTTCGCGATTGGCGATAAAAGGGATGCAGCTTACGGGAGAGCAGTTGCAAATTGCCGATTCACCGCGACATACCAGATAAACGCTGGGGACCAGTCCGATATCAAGCAACTTCTGCTCATGTTCTATAAGTTCCTCTTTGGTGATATAGCGGAAAGAGTGGACCTTCTCCGCATAGAATTTGGAGGCATGGCCGATTTGCACGTCAGTCTCAAGAGGGGAGGTACAGCTAAAACAGGTCTCCCCTTTCAGAGTTCCATCGGGATCTTCCTCCGTCTGGGTCAGTTCCTTGCAGGGGCAATTGCCCAGGGTAATTTTAAAATCATCGGGCAGGGAATCGATAAACTCAAAGAGCTCTTCACGGGTCACAACCACACCGAATGTCAGCAGCCTGCTGATGATGAAAGCGGAAACCCGGGAGAAAAACTCTCCAATTTTATTGCGGGGAAGCTTTTGGCTCATCTTCAATATCATTTCCATAACCGCTTTTTCATTGGGCGCATAGTAGCGCATGATCAGTGTACGCAGCCAGCTTTTCTGCCGTTCATCACGAAATAGAGGATTATCTCTTACCCAATCATTGCTCATAATATTGCTCCTTCTCTCCAGTACTTTATAATTTTTAACCCCGAAAAGTTGCCAGCATGGAACGGATTTCACCTGCGATCAGCTTCCTTCGTTCATGCCCCGATAAAGCCGGCATCGGCCAGGGGATGTAATCCTGCTGCTTCTCCTGTACGCTCAGCCGCCGAGGCTCGACGATACTGTCGTCAAATTGGATGGCACAGTCCAGGCGCCGGCCTTGACGGTACTGTCCAATTCGCGACAGGCATGTTCTCAAGGTAGAGGTAAGTAAAGGCAAAATATATCTGTTTTTGGGTGACATAACCGTACAAAAGGTGCCGCTCATCCAGTGCACAGCCATATGGGGTGAGTTCGGCATGGGCATGCAGCCGTCCACGTGCCGATTAACTACACCGGAGAGATGTGTGGTACAGCTTCCAATAGCCAGCTTTTTACCGGAAAGTTTTGCAATCTCCGCCACAGAATAGGGTCTGCCGTCACGATCATAATAAAAAATTTTACCGTCTCTTTTTACACCATCACCGATAATCACATTCAGTTTGAAGTTCCTTCTTCTGTTCTCATAATAGAGCATGTCGAAGGCGTATCGGGTGGTGGCCAGGCACCCGCCCCGGCAGGTCATCTCCATGGAACGCATCAGCTCGTTATCGGCTTCCATCCCTTTTACCTCCGGGGCGTTGTTGAGCATATGGCCGATAAGAAATTTAACGTTGGGGAACATCTCGGCCATCCATTCCCCCATCAGCGACGGATCGGCGGCGCGGAAGGGAATCACTTTTTCCGTGCCGATAACCTCTACATCAGGGTCATCGAAACCCATCTCATCGGCAATACGCATCAGGTTAATCTCCCGGGGTTCAAATCCCATCATCCGCGTGGCCACCCGATCGGTCTCCACACTGTTGGTGCCGCTAACGATCACGTGGCTGTCCACCGGTTCCACGGGAGCAGGGCAGTTACCCTCTCCGCCGATAATACCGTCGATAACGGTCAGGTCGGGTTTGAACAGGTAAAGCATATCCACAAGTTTCTGTTCGATACAGTAGTTATGATTGCGCTGGCGAAGGTTATAAGTAATCGTCCCCATGGCATTTTTGAAACCGAGCGTAACGCCGGTATAGAGGTTGGTTTTCATCTTGGGAACGGAGATATAGAAAGCCTTTCCGGCAGCCACTTCGCTAAATATTTCGGGAACAATAATTTCCTTCATCACCTTGGCCTTCGGCAAGATATAGCGATCCGTCGGTTGCTCCTCGAGAGCCTGTATCTCCAGATTGTGATAGCGGGCCACGCGGTTAAGGCCGGAAACATGCAAAGAACCGCGGGTAGGCATTCCCCGTCCCGATGATTCGACGATCACGATATGGGGGGTATATTTCTTGATAAAGATAATCACCGCATCCATGACACGGGGGTCAGTGCTTTCAGGGTAGTCGCGTTCTTTAAAACCGGCTTCGGAAAAGACACAGACCAGGTTGGGCTTGATCACCACTTTCTTATCTTCAAGCTTTCTGGTAAAACCAGTTTTTTCATCCAGCCGGGTAAGGTTCTGTTCAACGATTTCAATGATACTTCTGACATCTTCTCGTTGGTAGTACTGCGGCGTCCCATAATTTTTGGGCAGCGATACATAATCCTGACGATAATTCATTGGCTTGGCGTGAGAGATAACGACATAGTTCTTTTCGCTCATCGTGCACCTCATATTTTGAATCTTCCCACATGATCAAGTTGCTTGCCCGTTTATTCCATCTGCTATCCCCGCTATAGAGGCCCCCAAACCTGGAGTACAGGGTTATTAACTTCGCATTTCAATAACGGCTGCCTTTTTGCAAATCCAAACATCTTTAGATTATCTTCAACGGCGGATATCATACTTCCTTCTATAGCTGATGACCACGGTGTTAAAGATGCCATTGAATGAGGTTGTAATTGGCGAAAGGGATCATGTGTTAATCCAAGCCAAGGGACCTGTCCCCCTGACATTATTTATATTAGTGGAGTGTTTATTTATTCAACTCGTTAAACTCTTCTATGTTTTTGATCATCAGATCGAAGAAATTTTCAATTATCCTGACATCTTCTTCGTTACAACGCATGGCTATGGTCATCGAAACCTCACCGTGCAAAGTGGTTAGGGCAAGCTGCATGTACGGTTTATATTTTACGGCGCCGGTAATAAATCCATCTACAATGTTTGCATCAACAAAATCCAATTTGCGATGGTCCAGCAAGCCTATATTGCTCATGCCGATTAACGGATTAATGTAACCTTTCATGATCGTAAACTCGGAAACGGTGTAGGGGAATATCGTATAAGCCAATTTAAGTAACGGCAGGCTGTATAACCCCAGGTACTTGTCTCTTTTGTTCTTTCTGGTCGATTTAAGTACTTGCAGCAAGGTGTCGTTTATGGTTGCCCCTTTTCTTTTCAGACTGCATTGCATAAAACCGGTATGGTTGGTTAATCCACCAACAGAATCTCCCCCGGCGATATGCCGCCTCAGATCAACCATGCAGGGGATCGTTAAACCGGCATGATCGTCAAAATTGCCGATTTCATATAAAGATCTCATGTATACGGTGAGAATCAAGTCATTAACGGTTACATTCATCCTTTTGCCCGTGGCTCTGAATGTTTTAAATAATTCTTTATCAATTTTCCTGCGGACAATACGATTTATATCCGCTTCCGAGTCGGCAGTAAACGGGAAATAATGTTTATCCTTTACCGTGCTGATATTTTTATATAATTTATTGGCAATTTTCTTCTCTCGCTCGTCAAATTTTGAATATACCGCGTCATAAGAACGACTTCCCCGTTTTATAATAATTTCTTTCAATCCGTTTTTTATATTATTATAGTTCTCTACCAGGGTGTAAAGAAAATATTTAAAATCTCCCCCATCAAAACACATGTGATTGACCAGGATAGCGAGAGCAGATCTTCCCTTTGCGTTAAAAACAGCTACTTTTATCTGCACATTGGAATCAACCGGAATTACTCCGGTAATAAAATCATCGATAGATTCTTCCAGATGAGCCGGTTCCACGTTTTTAACCGTTAAAATATCATTTAAGGTATACGAAGCTGTTTCCCAGTATGGTGATACAGGGTGAGGAACGAACCTGGAACGCAGCACCGGATTCAACTCCATAAATCCGATCAAAATATTGCCTAAAACATCGGTATCTACAAGTTTGTCATAATAGAAAGCACCATGTACCATCCGGTCATAGTAGTTTCTAAACATATACTGCATCTTATCCCATAACTCGGCTTTGATTATCTTTCCCATGATGTCGGTCTACTCTTTCCATTCCGAATAATATTTTTCATCCACAAGATGGTCATCCTTGTGGGTTGAATACTTGCCGCTTTTGACCCTGATGACTATAAAAGCAATAATTATATCAACCAATACTCCAACAAGTATCAGCAACCATGATGGATGCCATGGCGTTAAATCAAGAAGACACAGAGAAACATATAAAAGCGTAAAGAACAGGACAACCAATGCTAGAAGTTTTACCCATTTTAATTTATTATTGATGATGAAAGATACAATTGTATCACCCAGTAAAAGGGGAATAGGCAGGATTACAAAACATATATACCACTTCAAACTTGGGTCAATCACCACATATCCGAACAAGGCTATCAAGGTGATAAACAAGGTAATTGGAACAGCCACGGTTAAACGTATCAGCAGTTTCTTTATCTTGCCGGACAAAATAATCGAAAAAAACAACAGGGCCACAAATAGCGCCACAGAAAATCCTGCAAGTAAGATCAGCCAGGATTTGGCAAAGATGTCTTCAAACGAAAAACTTACTGCAAAAAATACAATCAAGGTTACGATTATTATCGATGCCACAGAAATACCGGCTGCCAGTTTCAAACTTCTTCGCTTCCGCGAGG
>JBASYW010000227.1:0-2003 GCA_049277715.1 Dethiobacteria bacterium
TGGCAATACCATTTAATGAGGTGAAAAAATGTCAGCAGGTGCATGGATAATGCTTGTTGTAGGAATTACCGTTTTTTGGGGTGGAGCAGCTTATTTTGTCTCCATCGCCATGAAGGGAAAAGGCTTCGACTAAAAACACAAAGGCACTGCCTTTATGGATGGTTTCTTTGTATAAAGGGCTTCCCAATCTGTAACCGGAGGCCCTCTTTTTTTAATTCGTTGGGGAAAGCGGCCCAAGGTAAGAATCGGTAGTGTATTGTGTGCATTACTATGTCTATTGGTGAGGATGAAAAGAGTGATCAATCTTCTAATTGCTTAAAGAAACTGAAAAACTTTTTTAACAAGAGGATTTTGTTCCCGTCAACCTTGATTTTACCGGTGGCCAGGGCTAAAAGGGGGTTGCTCACGCCCAGAGCGATCTCCTGCCAGACCTTCTTTTCCATATTTATAACCAGATCAGCATCCTCGACCGGTTCAAAACGGATCTCGGCCACGCCCCGCCTGACCATGACCGTGTAGTCTTCCCCGGTATCCGTGATCTTGAAAACAGCGGTTATCTCCTGATCGGCACTGGCTACAGGGTCAAGTTTAACGGCCATGTGCCGGAAAATAAGATCAAGGGGTATCAGGTGGGCCAGCTCGGCACCGACCTGCAGCGGTTTGGCCTTTTCCATCCTGCCGGCCAGTTCCAGGGCGGAGGTGAAATAATAGCAGCGGGCGTTGGTGTTGTAGGTGGCTTGGCCAATTTTAATTAGGGCTTCAATTTTGATCTCCACCGCCTTTTGATCTTCGGGATCAAGGGCCAAAAGCATATCCGCCAGCTCGGCAGCCCACTGATATTCTTCGTTGTCCAGAGACTGCTTCGCTTCCTCCAGCAGTTTATCACTGCCTCCGGCCAGATCGGCAATTTTTTGCGCCCGTTCCCAGTAAGGCAACGGCTCCAGATTGGTGGCGTTGCCGTCAAACCATCCCAGATAACCGTCATATATACCGCGTACCGACCAGGATACCTTTCCATAAAGTTCCCGCAGTTCAGGATAAGCTGCCAGATGTGGGGGCAGTTTGATCTCTGCTACCAGTTGATCGGGGTTTTTGCCTTCGTTGGCGCCCCGGATGACCGCATCATGGATGTGCTGAATGGCATCCCGGTACATGGTGAGCAGTTCATTGATCCTCTCGGCACCACAGACCGGTTCGGTATGGCTGGGGACCATATACTCGGCTTTCAGATCTTTCATCAGATCCAGAGAGTTTATCCACTGGTTGATGGGGCGGGGAGAGGAACCGCGAATCGTGTACAGGTTGGGGAAGGCAGGGTAATAGTTGTCGCCGGCAAAGAGCACTTTTTTTCGGGCATCCAGATTACAATCTGGTCTTCGGTTTCCCCGGGTGCATAAAGGAGCACCAATTTCTCCCCTCCGATTTCGAGGGTTAACTCCCGGCCAAAAACTTTGGTGGGAAAAATAAACGTAGGAAGTTTTTCATGATCGAAACGGAGCAAGGGGCCTAAACCCAGAACCGAGGCATATTCTTCGGGAAGATAGGTGCCGAACTGTCTCATGCCCCGGGCATTGAGTATCTGCTGCAGCAAGCCGAACTGTTCAATCAGAAAATCGATGGTGCCGGCATGAGATAATATTTCAACCTCCTCCGCAGCTTTTTCCAGAAAAACCGAGGTTCCCAGGATGTGGTCGGGATGCCCGTGGGTGTATATCACGGCAACTATGGGCATGTTCGAGATCTGCTCGAATTCCGTCCGGATCTCCTGCATCAAATACCTGACTCCTGCCATCCTGATCTTTATCCTGGTGTCCAATCTGATCACTGATATTAAAGAACCTTATGGGGGTTATCCCCAGTGGGCGCTTAATATCGGCTGGGCAATGGTGATTCTCCTGCCGGTGGTTGCGTTTATATTCAGCAGACTGAAGACAGCTCAGGAAACCGACAGTTTTCTTAAGGAACAGGAATAAGTTGGTTTATGGCAATACCATTTAATGAGG
>JBASYW010000228.1:0-6562 GCA_049277715.1 Dethiobacteria bacterium
GATTTAACCGCGTGGCCGGCTCGGGGAAGATCGGCCGGTAAAGATAATTGAAGCGGCGCGCCACCTCCCGGGTGAATTCCACATGGGGAGCCTGGTCTTCTCCTACCGGCACGGCGTCTGCCTTGTAAATAAGTATATCGGCCGCCTGAAGCAGGGGGTAGCCCAGGAATCCGTGCGTATGGAGCTCCCTTCCTTTAATCTGGCGGAGCGCTTCCTTGAATGTAGGGCATCGTTCGAGCCAGGAGATAGGCGTGAACATGGAAAACAGAAGGTACAATTCGGCATGTTCTTTGATATCCGATTGGCGAAAAATAACGGCCCGGTCGGGATCTAACCCCGCGCTGAGCCAATCCAGCACCATCTCGCTTATATTCTCTCCGATCTGGGCCGAGTATTCATATTCCGTGGTCAGCGCATGCCAGTCTGCGATAAAGAAATAACACCGATATTCATCCTGCAGTTTAACCCAATTTTGCAATGCTCCGAGATAGTTGCCCAGATGCAGAAAGCCGCTTGGCCGCATCCCGCTGAGCATAACTTTTTTGGAAGCCATCTATTACACCTCAGTCCTTGATATTACTCGCATAGAAAACCGTCTGTTTAAATCATGCTTAGATTATATCATTGATTTTCTCTCTAAAACAATAGAAACCTGACGATATGGAACCCGACCTGTTCAAATAGATTCATTATCCATTCCGTCAACGGCCATAGTATCGCCCCCAACCCTCCAAAGATTACCAGGGCAATCAGGATTATCTGGGCATAAGGCTCTATCTTCCGGTAAATACCGGTAGCGGAATCGGGGATAATGGAGACGACGATCTTGGAACCGTCAAGAGGGGGCAAGGGCAACAGATTGAAGATGGCGAGGATAACATTGAGCTGTATAAATACCCCCATAAACATGATCAGCAGAACGTTGGTTACGCCATAACCTCTTAACAGAAGCGATATCAGTGTGCCGATAAAGCCGAGCAACAGATTGGCCAGCGGTCCGGCCAGAGAGACCCACAGCAGGCCGTGGCGCATATCCCGAAACCGACTTGGATTTATCGGAACCGGCCGTGCCCATCCAAAACCGATAAACAGAATCATCAGGGTGCCGATGGGATCCAGATGCGAGATGGGGTTCAAGGTCATCCTCCCCTGGTTTTTAGCCGTCATATCTCCGAAGGCATAGGCTACGCGGGCATGAGCATACTCGTGAAAGGTAAGGGCAATCAACAGTGACGGTACCAGGGCGATCAAAGTTTCGGGATTGGATAATATACGCATCTTTCAGGCTCCTTTTTGGTCCGGCACCCGGCCGGCAAAATTTTCTGCCCCTGAAATCATTATTATCAGGAGAAGCTCATCTATATTATACATAAACACCTTATTCGGTATTATAAGGTATTATAAACGCAAACCAAACAGATTAGCCCTCATAAACCTCTCGCCGACTTTCGGGAGGGAAGGACAAAAAATCATCTGCTCCCGTCAGGGTTCTGATCAAGATAGGAGAGAACAAAATTCCGTTCTTCCTCCACTGAACGGACCCGGCCATCAATAACCGCCTCCCGGAGATCCTTCAAGATCCTCCCATAGATAGGTCCCGGCCTGACCCCCATCTCTTTAAGATCTTTGCCCCGCAGGTGCGGGGTTACCTTGTGGAGATGGTCCCAGTAAAACTGGGGATAATCCCTTATCCGGGGATGAGGGGCAACGGTCCTCAGCAGCAGCAGTATCTCCTGGGGCAGGGGGTCAAGTATATTGAATACCTTGCCCGGCCCCGGCTCTTCATGGCTCAGTTTTTCAATAATTTCCGGGATCGTGGAGGCCAGTACCATCGTCTCGATCTTCTCGCGGGAGAAGTGCATGCGGTACCCCATAAAGCGAATCGTTTCCGTTGGCAGATGATGGTACAATGCTGATAGATATATGATTTCGGGATCGGGCTCCCTCTCCCACCGTCTTGTCTTTACCCAGCGCATTGTCTCCCTGACCTCCGCCAACAGCTTCCATTTTTGCGGATCCGGTTTCAGGCGGGGAAATATAAAAGACAACAGTTCAAACTCCTCCAACCGCTTCAGGATCGCCGGAGGATCATCCTCATGGAAGATCAATCTAACTTCGGCATTGAGCCGCGTCCTGCTCACACGCATCAAGATCCGTTTCTCGACCGCGTTCTCAATAAAGCTCCGTGTTTTTTCTTCAATTTCAAAATCAAACCTTTTTTCAAAACGGACGGCCCGTAATATGCGCAGCGGATCATCAACAAAACTCAGATGGTAGAGAACGCGGATAATTCCGGCTTGCAGGTCTTTAAGCCCGCCAAAGAAATCATACAACTTGCCAAACGAATCCGCGTTTAAAGAACAGGCCAGCGTATTGATCGTGAAATCTCTGCGAAAGAGATCGTTTTTCAGGCCGGAGGCCTCTACCTGAGGAAGCGCCGCGGGGGTCTGGTAAAATTCCTTGCGGGCGGTTACCAGATCAAGCCTTACTCCATCTTTCATCGTTATCGAGGCCGTTCCAAAAGGTTCATAAATCTGGAGATGGCCTTTCAGAAAGGAGTTGATGCTTCTGGCAAAGGGTATCGCCTCGGGAATGACCACGATATCCAGATCGGCCGGCTGAAAAGAACCCAGAAGCATGTCCCTGATGCTGCCACCCACGAGATAAATACTGACCTCCTCTTTCTCCGCTCTCTGGCTGATAAAAAGAAGAAGCTTCTGTAGCTCCGGTGGCAGTTCACGGTTGATGTACAGGGTAAGGTCATCCAATTTCTCCAGATTATCTTCATCCGCGGCAATTTCCAGATATTTTTCGGTATAGGGTATCTGGTTGCGGGCATCGACCCGCACCGCATCCATATGGTAGAAAGATCGCAGGATATCGGAACGGGTTACCATGCCGTAAGGATTGCCTTTAGCATCCAGAATAGGTATCCGTCCGATATTATTATCGATCATCAGACGGCGAAGATCGTTTATCGATTCATCATGAGCGGCGGTGATCACCTTTTTGCTCATAAAGGCTTTGACGGGTGCATGGGTTAGTTTGTGCCGGAGAGCTTTATGGAGATCTTTGCGGGAGACAACCCCGGCAAGATTTCCCTCATCCAGGACCACAAAACCGCTGTGCCCGTATTTCTCAAGCAGTTGCAGCGCCTCCGACACGGGAGTGCCGATATCAACCGTCTTGATGGGAACGGAGGCGATATCTTTGGCCGTCAGCGGCAGGGGTAAATTCAGTTTGAGCAGCTCCATCAACTCCTGACGGGCCCGGAAGATAGAATCGTATTTCAGGGTGAGAGAGGTGGCGCTGGGATGCCCTCTGGCCTTCCAAAAACTCAGGATATCCAGCAGATTGATATCTTCATGGAAAGAACGCGCCACGACGTGTATCTTGCCCTCCATCTTGACAAAGCTGAAGGCCGCTTCCGCCTCCTCCAGCGAGGAGAGGCGATGGATAAGCTCGGCGATCCCCTGAATGTACCCTTCCGCCGACGCCCAGCTTAACAATATTTTGCGTTGATTTATGGTCATAAACTCGGTCTGCAGGATAAGCTTCTCCAGGAGGGTTTTCTGCCCCGCGGTAAGCGGCCTTTGCAGAAACTCCTGTATTACATCCAGATTGATGGGCTGCTTCCAGAGAAAAGATAAGGCCTCAACATCCCTGGGCGTGGTGGAGCTGAAGGTCAGATATCCGGTGTCCTCATAGATTCCCATCGCCATTATCGTCGCTTCAAGTTCGGTAAGAGGTATCTCCCTGCTCTTAATCTCCTCCACCAGCAGGGTGGTTGTGGCTCCCACGGGTTCAACCACCATCCTGCTTCCAATCAGGTCTTCTTTCTGATCCGGGTGATGATCGTAGATGTGCAGATCTATCCCCCGATCCAGAAATCCGGCAATTTTATTATAAAGTCTTGAGCGGCGGCGGGTATCAACCACCACGAGGAGCCGATAATAATCGGCCAGAAAGTCGGGCTCGATCAGAGGCAGATAATCCCGGTAGAGGTTCAAAAATGAACGGATATTGTTATTAACCTGGTGGGGAAGAAGGATCACCGCACGGGGGTAAATTTTTTGCGCCGCTACTACCGATGCCAGTGCATCGAAATCAACATGAGCATGAGTAGTAATGAGCGTGTTCAATGTATTACCTCCATTATTTTGCTTGCTATATTATACCATAAATTAAGTATCGGTAAGAATGAGATGTTGTTTTTAAAACTTCGCAACATCTTTGAACCGTGGATCCAATAATGATAAAATAAGAGCGCCAAACGTCAATCATACATATGAAGGGAGATTATCTCTTTGCCTGCACCGTTAAAAAGCAAACCCGTTGTTGTAACCGCCGTCCTCTCCGCCCTGCTCATTTTATTTATCGTCGGGAACCATTTTTTCTTCCCCGAGAAGAAGCCGGAGGGAGCAGTAATTGAACCCGAGCAACAGGAGGAATCGGATACAACGCCCTCTCTGTCACCGTACACCGGGCTCCCCGTTGAAGAAGAACTGCTGAAACGTCCGCTCGCCGTGATGATCGACAACCATCATCACGCCCGCCCGCAGTATAAACTGCAGGATGCCTCGTATGTATATGAGATTATTGCCGAAGGCGGGATCACGCGATTTCTGGCCGTCTTTCATCATAAATTTGAAGGAATTATCGGCCCCGTACGCAGTATCCGCCCCTATTATGCCCACCTGGCCAGGGAGAACGATGCGGTGGTGGCCCACTGCGGATCATCCGAACAATGCGTGGAATTATTGCGAAAGAAAGGGTACGATAACCTTGATGAGCAGCCCAACCCCGCTTATTTTTTTCGTGAACGGAGCCTCTATGCCCCCCATAACCTGTTCACCGATATGGACAGGTTGATAGCCGGAGCCGAACATTACCGGATATTTCAACATACCCGGCGCGCCCCGATCTGGGAAATCGGAAGGCCTGAGGAGGAGAGCTTCGGCCCCGCTGCGGAAATAGAGATCAACTTCAGCAATTACAATCGCGTTCAATATCGCTGGGATGAGGCCGAGAACGGTTACCGGCGGTTTATCAACGATGAGCCCCATGTCGATGCACAGAACAACAGACAGCTCATCGTGCAGAACATCATCATTCAATATGTACCGTCGAAGTTTATCTCCAATGTACACCGGGAATACTCTCTCGTGGGAAGCGGAGAGGGGCTGAACGTCAGCACCGGATATTTAAAAGATATCCGGTGGTCGAAAGAGAGCTTTGAAACGGTAACCCGCTACACCCTGGAAAGCGGCCTGCCGCTGAAGATTACCCCGGGCCATACCTGGATACATATATTGGCGCCTGAATCCGGCGCCGTAATAATCAGGTCAGGGGATGGGGAACCTCTCCCCTGACCCCGATCTTCTTTTACCTGTGCATCACCATGAAGCGCTCCATGTAGTAAAGGAATAACCGATTGAAATATCCGTGGAAGTAAAAGTCGCTGGCATGAGAGGCAAATGGCAGGTAGATAACCGCACAATTGCCATTCCCCGCTTCCGTGTACTTATCCTTAAAGGATGCCGACGTCTCAAACGGAACCATGCCGTCCTTCAATCCCTGGTAAATCAAACATGGCGGGCTGTCCTTCTCTACGAGCAATTCCACATCCCGCCACTCATCCGCTCCTCCCAGCTCCTCCAGAATAGGATCCACCTTGTTTCCGGGATAAAAAGGGATATACCCCTTGATGACCACGTTGGGGCTAAAAAGGTTCTGATATTTCCCGCCGGAGATAGCCAGAGCCATGGCCGTGGTCAGGTGACCGCCGGCAGATCCCCCGGAAATAAATACGGAATCAAGAGCGGCACCGTATTCATCGGCATGCTCTTCCAGGTAACGGGTAAAGATCCCCAGGTGTCGTACCATATCATCGAGTGTAAATGAACTTATCGCATACTCCGGGGCCCCCAACGAGAGAACGGACATAGCCGCTTCCGGGATCTCGATATCGTTTAAAAACCCGATAAAATCATACATCTCATTGATCTTGAGCAGGTCGACACGATCCGAAAGCCCGTAATCGACATCAAAGACGTTATATCCCTGAGCGGCCAGATACTTGTTCATGGGCATCATGTTGTAATAACCCTTGCTTCCGCCAATCCAGGCCCCGCCATGAATACGGATAACAATCGATCCCCTGCCTGGCAGATCAGCGTTGTCTTCCGGCGGCATATACGCGTCAAAGTACAGACAGACCCCTTCATCAACCCCCTCCGTACCTTCATAGTAAAGGACATCCCGCTTGTAGGTAAAATCAACCGGAGGAGCCCCCAGGAAATAAGCCGGAATAGATACTTTTCCGGAGAGGAAATATGCATCATCGGACGGATCAATTTTTGTACGCCACTGATCTCCGAAAGCGGCGGCAAAGCTGGCCTCCGCCTCGGTAGAGGCCCGCGGGAGCATAAACAGCGGAGATAAGAATATAATGAAGACGGCCAGGCCCGATATACCCGTCAGATAACGGAGGACACCCGGCGGCTTTTTATAAATTTTCAGTATCAACAGGGCCAGGGTAAAAAAGAGGAAAGCCCAGAAT
>JBASYW010000229.1:0-5565 GCA_049277715.1 Dethiobacteria bacterium
GTATATCTATTGGGAAATTTGTAACTATATGTTAATTTTGATGATTTTCAAGAATCAGGAGGGGTTTCTATGTGGGTTGGAAGGATTGATGAAGGACTGCAGGAAATTTTCAACAGGTTCGAGGGTAAACAGAAAAACTTGATTCCGCTGCTCCAGGCTACCCAGGATTTATACGGCTATCTGCCTCCCGAAGCGATGAAGGCGATCGGGAGATATGTATCAATCTCCGAAAGCAAGGTTTATGGGGTAGCCACCTTCTACGCTCAGTTTCATTTTACCCGCCGGGGCAGGCATCAGATCAAGGTATGTTACGGAACCGCGTGTCATGTCCGGGGAGGATCCGGCATATTGGATACTTTTGAACGGCAACTGAAGATCAGCTGCGGCTCGACCACGCCGGATTATGAATACAGCCTCGAAAGAGTGGCCTGCGTTGGTTCATGTGCGCTTGCGCCGGTTGTGGTTGTTGATGAAAAAGTTTATGGACAGATGGAAGCCGGAAAAGCCAGAAAAATTCTCACCGGGGAAAACAAGGGTAGCTAAACCAAAAATTTACGAGATTATTTATATAGAACCTGCTATTATAAGGAGGTAGGGATTTTGATGCAGATAAAATCACCGGAATCGCTGACGCAGATCAGAGAAGAATACCGGAAAGCTTTCAAAAGGCAGAAGACACGTTTCCTGGTCTGTGCGGGAACGGGATGTGTTGCCAGCGGATCGCTGGGAGTTTTTCAGGAGTTTGAAAGAATCTTGAAAGAGAAAGGCCTGTATGCCGACACCGAAATAATATTTGAAGAAGAAGAGATTGATTCCGGCGTAGCAAAGAGCGGCTGCCACGGTTTTTGTCAGATGGGGCCTCTGGTGCGTTTTGAACCCGAGGGGATCTTCTATACCAAAGTGACGGTTGAAGATGTGGCGGAGATTATCGAAGCCTCTCTGGAAAAGAACACTGTTGTAGAGAGGCTTCTTTACCAAAATCCGGATGAGACGCGCAGCCAGACCGAACATGAGGTCCCTTTTTACAGTAATCAACAGCGGATCGTGCTTGGTAAATGCGGGATAATTAACCCTGAAGATATCCGTGAATATATTGCCGCCGAAGGTTATCAGGGGTTGGCAGATGTGTTGAGCGGCTATACCCCCAAAGAGGTGGTCGAGGCGGTTGAAAAATCCGGTTTACGCGGCCGGGGCGGCGGCGGTTTCAGTACCGGCAAAAAGTGGTCTTTTGTTTTCCAGGCGTCCGGATCTCCCAAGTATGTGGTCTGTAACGGGGACGAGGGAGATCCGGGCGCATTTATGGATCGGTCTGTTCTGGAAGGCGATCCCTGTGCCGTTCTCGAGGGGATGACCATTGCCGCTTATGCCATCGGTGCCCGCCGGGGTTTTATCTATGCCCGGGCCGAATATCCTCTGGCCATCAAGCGTCTCAAAATTGCCATTGAACAGGCCAAACAGTACGGACTGCTCGGTAGTGGAATTATGGGTACCGATTTTGATTTTGACATTGATATATTTCAGGGTGCCGGTGCTTTTGTATGCGGCGAGGAGACGGCGTTGCTGGCATCCATTGAAGGGAACAGAGGGATGCCGCGCCCGCGTCCTCCTTTTCCTGCGCATGAAGGCCTGTGGGGCAAACCGACTCTTCTGAATAACGTAAAAACTTTTGCCTTTATTCCGCAAATTATTAAAAGAGGGCCGGAGTGGTTTGCTTCGACGGGGACCAAAGGAAGCCCCGGAACGGCTATCTTTGCTCTGACCGGCAAAGTCAAAAACTGCGGTCTGATAGAGGTGCCGATGGGTATCAAGGTCAGAGATGTGATCTTTACCATCGGGGGCGGTATGTTAAACTCCAAGGAGTTCAAAGCCGTGCAGACGGGAGGCCCCTCCGGAGGTTGCCTTCCGGCCGCACTCCTTGATATGGAGGTGGATTTTGACTCGCTGCGCAGCGCCGGAGCGATGATGGGCTCGGGCGGTATGGTGGTCATGGATGAAGGCTCATGCATGGTTGATATCGCCAGGTATTTTCTGGAGTTTACGGTGGATGAATCCTGCGGAAGATGTGTCCCCTGCCGGGAAGGTATAAAGCAGATGTATAAAACTCTGGTTGATATTACTAAGGGGAGAGGTAGACCGGAAGATCTGGATTTACTGGAAAGGATCGGGAAAAACGTGATCAAGGGCGCTATCTGCGGTCTGGGGAAGACCGCCCCCAACCCGGTATTGAGCACCCTGCGTTATTTTCGCGATGAATATGAAGCCCATGTCAGGGATCATGCCTGCCCGGCGTTGGTCTGCAAGGAACTTATTGCTTACTATATCGATCCTGAAAAATGTAAGGCTTGCGGAAGGTGCCGTAAAGAGTGTCCCGAGGGAGCCATCGTTGGTGAGAAGAAGGTTCCCCATGTCATTGATCAGTCAAAATGCAGCAAATGTGGAATCTGTTTTGAAAATTGTCCGGATAGATTTGCCGCGGTGACCCGCATAACCGGAGAGCAAAAAAAGATTTTGGAGGGGATAAGTCAATGATACGCATCATGATAGATAATCGGGAGGTCATGGTTCGGGAGGGGGCCACGATATTGGAGGCCGCCAATGAGGCGGGCATTTATATACCGACGCTCTGTTACCATCCGGACCTCACTGTATTTGCCGGATGCCGGGTCTGCATGGTGGAAGCAGACGGCCAGCTTGTTACTTCGTGCAACACCAGGGCCGTGGAGGGGATGAACGTTCTGACCGATACCCCCGAAGTTTCCAATCTGCGCCGGGTGCTCGTCGAGATGATTCTGGCCAGTCATCACCCCGATTGTCAGAGCTGTTCCGGCAACAGTAACTGCGTTTTGCAGAAAGTCGCCGCTTTTGTGGGGATTGATGAGGATCGGCTTTCATTGCTCAGGCGTGAATATTCAAAGGTTCCGCCCGACACTTCCAATGCTTTTTTCAACGTCGATCGTTCACGCTGTATCCTGTGCGGCATATGCGTGCGTACCTGCAATGAAATCAACGGTGTTTCCGCGATTGATTTTGCTTTCCGTGGAACCAATACGATGATTGCGCCCCTTGGGGCTATGCCCATAGCCGAATCTCAGTGTGAATCCTGCGGGGAATGTGTGGAGCGTTGTCCTACAGGTGCTCTGACACGCAAAAACAAAGAAGTTCCTTCCCGGGAAGTCAAATCCATATGTACTTATTGCGGCGTAGGCTGCGGGATTATCCTGGGGGCCAGGGGTAACCGGGTGGTTTCGGTAAGAGGAAATCGAGAGAGTCCTGTTAACCGGGGACATCTTTGTGTCAAGGGACGGTTCGGTTTCGAGTTTATCGATCATCCCGACCGTTTAAAGATGCCGCTGGTAAAGGAAGACGGTGTATTCAAAGAAGTAAGCTGGGATGAAGCGCTGGAAAAAATCGCCGGCAAATTGAAATCAATCAGAGATAAACATGGAGCCGATGCTATTGCCGGCCTCTCCTCGGCGCGAACTTCCAACGAAGCAAATTATCTTTTTCAGAAACTGCTCCGTTCTTTCGGAACCAATAATGTTGATCATTGTGCACGTGTCTGACACGCCCCTACTGTGGCCGGTCTGGCCAGAGCTTTTGGCAGTGGGGCAATGACGAACAGTATCGGGGAGATCTCCGGGGCTGAAACCATTTTGGCCCTCGGTTCAAACGCCACGGAGGCTCATCCGGTTATCGGATACCGTGTCCGTGAAGCGGTTCGCAAGGGGGCCAGGCTGATCGTTGCCGATCCCCGGGAAACCTGGATGGCCAAAACGGCCATGATTCACCTTCGGTTACGGCCGGGGACCGATATTGCTCTTCTGAACGGAATGTTGAATGTTATCATTGCTGAAGGGCTGGCCGATGAAAATTTTATCGCCAACCGCACGGAGGGCTTTGATAACCTCAGCAAGGCCGTGTCGAGGTATACCCCGGAATATGCGGCGGAGATAACCGGTGTGCCTGCAGAATCAATTCGCGAGGCGGCCCGGATTTACGGTTCCTCGGAGAGGGCATCCATCCTTTACACCCTGGGGATAACCCAGCATATCTGCGGAACGGAAAATGTTATGGCCGTGGCGAATCTGGCCCTGGCTACCGGGAATATCGGTAAACCTTCGACCGGTGTCAATCCCCTGAGGGGGCAGAATAACGTGCAGGGAGCCTGTGATATGGGTGCTCTTCCCGATGTATATACTTCGTACCAGAAGGTGGAAGATCCTGCTATCCGTGAAAAATTTGAGCAGGCCTGGGGGGTCAAACTCAACCCCCGTCCCGGGCTAACCGCCCCCGAGTTTACCGATGAGGCATATAATGGCAAGGTCAAGGCCATGTTCATCATGGGTGAGAACTCGGTCGTAACTGATGCCGACACCAATCATCTTATCAAAGCTCTGGAGAATCTTGAGCTGCTGGTTGTTCAGGATCTCTTCCTTACGGAGACGGCAGAGTATGCCGATGTGGTTCTTCCGGCAGCCTGCTTTGCCGAAAAAGAAGGTACTTTTACGAATACCGAGCGGCGGGTTCAGATCTTCGAGCAGGCCGTTGCACCTCCGGGGGAAGCCCTGCCCGACTGGCAGATAATAACCGGGCTGGCCCGGAAACTTGGATTCCCGTGGACGTACAGCAGTGCCGAGGAGATCTTTGCCGAGATGGCCTCCCTATCCCCCCTCTATGTGGGTATTACCTACGAGCGGTTAAGAAAAGAGGGCCTGCAATGGCCCTGCACGGGTGCAGATCATCCCGGAACCCCTTACCTTCATGCGGATAAATTTACCCGGGGCCGGGGACTGTTCCACGCGTTGGAGTACCGTCCGCCGGCGGAAACACCGGATAAAAAATATCCGTTTATTCTTAATACCGGGCGCCACCTTTTTCATTACGGAACGATGACCCGCTTTTCGCGGGGCCTGGATCTGACCCGCCCCGAGGAGCTCGTCCAGATAAACGGGGAAGATGCCGATCGACTGGGTATAGAGGAAGGAGATATGGTCAAGTTATCTTCCCGTCGTGGAGAGGTGGATGTAAAGGCAACGATTACAGATACAGTGCTACCCGGCAATATCTATATGACGATACATTATCGGGAATCAATGGCCAATATCCTTACCAACAGTGCTCTTGATCCCATTACCAAAACTCCGGAGATGAAAGTCTGTGCTGTTAAGTTAACCAAAATCTAAATCTTTACGAAAGTGAGATGAAGATGGATGATATCTGCACAGAAGCCGTGGCTCAAGTATTATGGCGATGTTCCTCACGAAGTGGATTTCCCCCGACGCACCATGTATGAAACTGTGAAGCGGGCTACAGGGACCTACCCGGATCGTATCGCCTATGATTTTATGGATTATACAGCTACCTACCGCCAATTTTTGGAGCAGATTGATCGCTGCGCCGATGCTCTTGCCGCGATGGGATTGAAAGAAGGGGATCGGGTGACGATCTCCATGCCCACATCTCCTCCCGGTATTATCTGCTTCTATGCCCTCAACAAGCTGGGGGCCGTGGCCAGCATGATCCACCCTCTTTCCACCGAGAGCGAAATTGAATTTTATCTCCAAC
>JBASYW010000230.1:0-1793 GCA_049277715.1 Dethiobacteria bacterium
GATGAAATTTCTGTGGACCTGTTCGCTGCAGGCGCCGGTGGACATTAAAACTTCATTGTGAATAGACGCAAGTCATTCTGGCAATAATTTCAATATCGGCGAAAGGAGAATTTGATGAATAGCTACGATAGAACTGATTTTGAGATGTTAAAAAGTGTTGACATCAAAAATGTCGACAAAGGCAGTTTGATCGACTTGGACGAGGTTCAAATCGACGATACCCGACCGGTATCAGAGAGAATTCTGAGCTTTTTACAGCAGGTTCAGAATCCTTATTGCTTTCGTATTGGCGATGTTGCCGTAAAAGTGAATTACAAACCAGACGGGCCGTCATTTCAACAGAATTTCGAGGACCTTTTGCGCACAGCAGAACGGTAAGTAATGGAAATGTACGATAGCCATAGACTTATTCAAAAAAATATGCTATACTACATTCGGACTAAATTATCATACCTCGCTCTTCTGAATGCTTATCGGCATGTCTGATTTCCATCGGAAGGAGTGAGCATATGGAAAACACAAAGCAAACCCAATATCAAGCTGCTGCGTATGTGAGGCTTTCAAAAGAAGATCTGAACAGCGTATCCGGCTTAAAGGCCGAAAGCAACAGCATTTCCAATCAAAAGCAGCTTATTCTGGACTACCTTAAAGACAAGACTGATATAAAGCTTGTTTCTATAAGAGAAGACGATGGATATACAGGGACAGATTATGACCGTCCTGACTTTCAGCGTATGATGGATGACATCCGCGCCGGAGTTGTGAACTGTGTCATTGTAAAAGATCTGTCCCGCTTCGGGCGTGAATATATCAACGCCGGAAAGTATATCGATCGTCTTTTTCCGTATTATGGGGTCCGATTGATCGCAATTAACGACGGAGTCGATACTATCACGAGAAGCAGTGCGGACGATTTTAACATCATGGTCAAAAACCTGATGAATGATAACTACTGCCGAGATATTTCCATTAAGATCCGCAGCCAGCTGCAGGTAAAGCGAAAGAACGGTGAGTTCATCGGAGCGTTTGCACCATACGGTTACGAAAAATCACCGGAAGATAAGAACAAACTTGTTGTAGATGTTTACGCTGCAGAAGTTGTGCGTGATATTTTCGGGTGGAAATTGAGCGGTATCAATCAGGATGCCATTGCACGCAGGCTTAACGAGCAGAGCATTCTCTCACCACTTGAATATAAAAGAAGCAAAGGGCTGCCATATAAAACATCATTCAAAACGAAAAGCAAAGCACAGTGGACACCGGTTGCAGTTCGTCGAATTCTTACCAACCCGGTTTATGTTGGAACGCTTGTACAAGGAATTCGGACTCGGCCCAATTATAAAATCAAAACAGTTATCGTCAATGAACAGGATAAGTGGGCAATTTACGAAAACGCACATGAAGCGATCATAAACCCTCGTCAGTTTGTACTAGTACAACGACTTCTTGAGCTTGATACCCGGACCTCCCCACGCGAAAACGGACTGTTCCCATTGGCAGGGCTTCTCTGTTGCGGTGATTGTGGCGGCGCTATGGTGCGTAAAACGCAGACCTCCGGCAACAAGCGTTTCTGCTACTATACCTGTAGTAACCACAAGAATACCGGAGAATGTACCTCGCACCGTATCTCCCAAAAGCAATTGGAGGATGCCGTCCTTCGGCTTTTACAAGAGCATATTCGCATGCTCGCAGAGTTGGATGGCTGCCTTCAGACAATCCGTAATGCGCCGGTACACCGTTTGAGCATTCGCAAGGCGGAAGATCGACTCGCTGCGGTTGAAGCTGATATTGAC
>JBASYW010000231.1:0-3645 GCA_049277715.1 Dethiobacteria bacterium
GGGGGGATTTATTTGACTGTTCCCCCTTTGGAAAGGGAAGATAGGAAAAATTCACGATATAGTGTCCCGATGATCCGCTGCCGATTCCGCTATTATCCAGCCGGAACGGAATCACCCCGGCAACGCCGGCTTCATGTTTATATACCCGCTATTATACCTGAACGAAATGTTGGTTTTCTCACAAGATTCTTCGCTGCGCTCTGAATGACAGAAAAACAATGATACAAAAATGGCCGAAAACGTTTGAGGTTCGATGCCGGCAATCAACAATCAATGATAATGAAGAACCATTTCCGTTACTTGCCGGCCATCTGCCTCTGGGCTTGTTGGATCATTCTCTTGACCATGTTCCCACCAACGTAACCGTTCTGTCTTGAAGTCAGATTGCATAAAGTGTGGCGGCTTATCTCCGTAGCTACCCCGTTATTCCCGTAACTTCGATGAAGAATGGTTGAATTTGTTGGCCCTTGAGGGCCAGGATGCAGGTCTCATCCCAGAGGTCGTTGCGCACACATAGGTGCAGTTTGAATGTGGGGGTAATTTCCCATCCGAAGGGGACCCAGAAAACACGGGGAATTTTCAGCAACCGCGAGATGGTCCCGGGCAGATTAAAGGTGTTGATGCCGGGATGCAGGGCAATTACTACCGGGGAGTTACCGATATTACATGGCTTGGCAGGGTATGCATAGCCGTGCCCGTGCTGAAGATAATCATGCAGTTGCTCCAGCAGATGCACCGAACCGGTTACCATGAAGAGAAGGTCGGCCGTATTTCTGTACAGATCGCCAAAATCATGATCGATAATAAAATCGGTTAACAGATCTTCCTCTTTGATGTTTAAAAGGGTGAGGAGCTTGCTGATGATCCGGTAATCGGCCTCTCCGTTTTTTGGGAGGAGAATGCGGGGGAAGATCAAAGCTCCTTCCTGTTGCATCTTCCGGACGCCGGATTGAACATATGTATTCAGTTCAACCGCATTTATGTCCAGTACAAGATCGATTCTTTTTTCATTCAAGCGCAATCTGCCCATCAAACAGCCCACCGGATACTAAATTTTTATATATACTATGCGTAACCGGCAGCAAGAGTGTTAAGCGGAAGCGCTAAAAATCAATTAAGTTTTCCATGCCGTAGATCAATTTTTTTAACCGAGGAGCGCGGTTGATGGCCATCAGCAAACCGGGCATAAAAGAGCGCCGGTCCATCGAATCATGCCGGATGCTCAGCGTCTGCCCATTACCCCCAAATATTACTTCCTGATGGGCGACCATACCGGGCAGCCTTACACTGTGGATATGGATATTCTCATAGCGGCCACCTCGGGCGCCGCTTATCTTTTCTATTTCTTCCGGCCGGCTGCTCTCCCTGGCCCGGCGGATCCGGGCGGCATCTTCTTTCTGTTCCGCATCGATCATCTGGGCCGTCTTTATGGCCGTCCCCGAAGGGGCATCGATCTTATGTTCATGGTGAAGTTCAATGATCTCTACCTGATCAAAATAGCGGGCGGCAATGCGGGAGAATTTCATCATGAGGACGGCTCCCAGTGCAAAGTTGGGCGCGATAATCGCCCCCGTTTCAAATTTATCGACCCATGCGGCAATCTGCTCCAGGTCAGGTTCGGTCAGTCCGGTTGTTCCCACTACCGGAGGCACTTTGTTTTTAAGAGCTGTAAATATATGTTCCATCACCGCTGCCGGGGCCGTAAAATCAACCATGACCTCCGCTCCGGACGTGCACAGCATCGGTTCCAGTTCTGAAGATATTTCTACGCCCAGGGGCCGGTTGCCGATCAACAGCCCCACGTCTTTCCCGGAATCCTTGATATCCAAGGCTCCGACCAGCTGTAGATTGTCTTGCCCGCGGATTGCTTTCACGGCTTCACGCCCCATGTTGCCGGAAGCTCCGCAAACGGCCACTCTGATTGTAGTCATAGATATCTCCTCCATTATTTACGGTTGGCAATTTTAATTTAATTGGGTCTTGCAGGCACGAAATTTCATGATATACTATAACAGGTAAAAAAGAAAAAATACTTCCTTTTATTTTAACATATTAGTGCCGGGGCAACAATTGGAGCTATTTTTGTCTCCATCTTTATTTTGCCTTGATGTGGTCATAATAAATAACGAATAAAAGGGGATCTGAAATCATATCCCTTTTATTGATAGATAGCAGCAGTATAAACAGCAATAACCGAACAATAAATACTTAACAAGGAGGACATGTGTTTATGTTGAAGGTAGGCATCAATGGGTTTGGCAGAATTGGAAGGCT
Source organism: Dethiobacteria bacterium (assembly GCA_049277715.1). Taxonomy (GTDB): domain Bacteria; phylum Bacillota; class Dethiobacteria; order DTU022; family PWGO01; genus JAAYSV01. The sequence goes on from JBASYW010000231.1 coordinate 2,275, forward strand.
TTCTTTGCGGGCAGGATGGGGGCGAGAAGATTATAAGGTGGTGGCCATCAATGATCTGACAGACACTGCTACGCTGGCACACCTTCTTAAATATGATTCCAATTACGGTGTTTGGGACCAGGAGGTAAGTGTTCACGGTGATAATCTCGTTATCGGCGGAGAAGAGATAAAGGTTTTTAGCGAGAGAGATCCCCAAAATCTGCCCTGGAAGGAACAGGGGGTGGATGTCGTTATTGAATCCACCGGAAGATTCCGTTCCCGTGAAGCAGCTGCGGCTCACTTGCGTGCCGGCGCAAAAAAAGTGATTATCACCGCACCGGGAGACAAAGTTGATCTGACCGTTGTCTTGGGAGTTAACGAAGGCGATTATCGTCATGAAGATCACCATATCGTATCCAACGCCTCTTGCACCACCAATGCCCTGGCACCGGTGGTCAAAGTGCTGCACGAAAATTTCGGGATCAAAAAAGGGTTGATGAATACGACCCACGCATTCACCAACGATCAGGTATTGCTTGATTTTCCCAACAAAGATCTGCGCCGGGCGCGTTCAGCCCCCCTCTCCATCATTCCGACCTCGACCGGGGCGGCCAAAGCTGTCGGTCTGGTAATGCCGGAGCTGAACGGTCTGCTCAACGGGTTTGCCCTGAGGGTTCCCACGGCAACAGTATCTGTTGTTGATTTTGTGGTTGAGCTCAACAAAGAGGTTACGGCCGAGGAGATAAACGATGCCTTTATGAAGGCGGCGGGACAGACGATGGCGCTGGCTTACAGCGATGAACCACTGGTCTCCATGGACTTCAAAGGCAATCCTTATTCCAGCACTGTCGATGGGCTCTCCACGATGGTTGTCGGAGGCAATCTGGCCAGAGTGGTGACCTGGTACGATAACGAATGGGCTTATTCATGCCGTATCGGCGATCTCATCGCTTATATGGGACAGTTTTTCTAATCATACAGAGTTGATACAGCCTTTCCTGATTCTTGATAACCCGGGGCGATTGGCGTGCATGGAAGCCAATGCGCCGGGTTATTTTGTCTGTAACCACCCGGGGGAGCCCCCGCCTTTTTTATTGTCAGAGGGAGCGGACGCGCCAGCTTTATTTTCTGTCATCCAGAGGGAGCGTCAGCGACCGAAGGATCTTAACCACTACAAGTACCTCCATCATCACCCGGAACGGGATAACGCCGGCTTCATGTTTATATACCCGCTATTATACCTGAACGAAATGTTGGTTTTCTCACAAGATTCTTCGCTGCGCTCTGAATGACAGAGTGGGGGCACTCTGGATGACAGGGTGGGGGGGCGCTCTTAATGACAAGATAAAAATCTGCCCCAAAGATAAGCTTATAATTGACGGACAGGGAGGT
>JBASYW010000232.1:0-4093 GCA_049277715.1 Dethiobacteria bacterium
TCGGAAAGGTGGGGCATTATTTCACTCCATATGAGATGAGAAGTGCCCCCATTATGAAGTAAAATTACCGGTTCACCCTTGCCTATATGTTCATACTTGATCGGCCACTCCTGAAAATAAAACGTTTCTAACATCTTTGCACCTCTACCCATCATAAACTTTCTGCCCGGCCCTGTTCTTAATATTCATAATATTCTATATGTTCTGCTGTTATCCTCTCGGGTTTATCATTTTCGGCAATTTATTTCTCGACTTTTCTTCTTCGTTGGGTAAAATATTTTTCTCTTGATACCTCGATAAAAGGACCGGGATATAAGAACGGTCGGATTAATTTATTTAAGTGGCGGCGTGACGGCGTGATTTTGAAGATCAGTGGAGTCGGATATATAAGGGGCTGATATCTCTTTTGTAAAAGTGAGGCAAAACGAGGATTGAGGGGCTTTAGGCTATCTGCTTTGTCTTATTTAAAAATTACCACATTCCAGGTACCTGCTTGCCCGGAATGTGGCAAAATTTATAATCGTATTCTATTCCATGCCTGGCCATCAATAAAAGCAATGCTGCCAGGGAATTCAGGCTTATACAATCCCCCTGATCTTCATCGCTTCATAGATCCGCTTAATGGCTATCATATAAGCGGCTTCTCTCATCGTAACTTTATATTCTTCCCGTAACTTATAGACATCCTCAAAAGCTTTAACTATTATGCATTCCAGCTTTGTATTGACCTCTTCTTCACTCCAGTAGAAGTTGGCCAGGTTTTGCACCCATTCGAAGTAAGAGACGATCACGCCTCCGGAGTTGGCGAGGATATCGGGAATCAGGACGATGTCCCTTCGGGATAGAATTTCATCGGCCTCGGGAGTGGTCGGTCCGTTGGCGGCCTCGACGATTACTTTGGCGTTGGTAATTTCAGCAATATCCTCGGTAATAATCCTTTCAAGGGCAGCCGGAATCAATAAATTGATATCCTTTAAAGCCCAAAACTCATCCAAACTTATCATCTCCGCACCGGGGAAGTTGGCAATCGTGCCCTCCCGGCTCTTGTAACGATACAGGCCGGGAACATCAATACCCCCGGACTTATATAGCGCAAAAGTACCGACATCTTTATCCCATTCGGCAATAGCCGTTATGGGAACGCCGCATTTCTGACAGTTAAGAGCAGTATGGCTTCCGACATTACCGAATCCTTGAACGGCAATATTTGTCTTGCGGATATCCATCCCCGAAACTTCACATATTTTTTTGATGATTATGGATACTCCATAGCCCGTCGACTGGTTCCTTCCGAGTGAACCTCCGATATAGACCGGTTTGCCGGTTACGATGCCGGGAACGTTGTAGCCTTTTATCTTGCTGAATTCATCCATAAACCAGGCCATAATCTGGGGATTGGTGGCAACGTCCGGTGCCGGAATATCTTTCTGGGGGCCGATGAAATTGCCAATCGCCCTTACATAGTTTCGGGTAAGCCTTTCCAGCTCCCCCTGAGACAGTTCATCCGGATTGCAGTTGATACCGCCCTTTCCACCGCCATAGGGAACGCCAACCACGGCGCATTTAAAGGTCATCCAGATAGCCAGTGCTTTTATCTCGTCCAGGGTGACGTCCGGGTGATACCTGATCCCACCTTTAGCCGGCCCCATGATGGTATTATGCTGCGCCCGGTAACCGGTAAATACTTTGGTCTTCCCATCATCCATTCGCACCGGAACAGAGACGGTTAAAATCCTTTCCGGTTCCTTGAGTAGCTCGTAAACCGATTCCTCCAGGCCGAGCTTTTCGCAGATAACCTTGATCTCCTTTTGTACGGATAAAAAAGGATTTGAATCACACTGCATCTGGTATTCCCCCAATCCATTTTTAAAAATAATATGTTACGTTAAAATATTATATCATGAAAATATTATCTGTAACGTTTTTTTGTTGTTTTTAGATCCTGTCAAGACACTGCAGGTTTTAATAAGACCCCCACATTGCCTACTGTGTCAGATCCTTCGCTGCGCTCAGGATGACATAAAAAAGTTATTGTCAGCCTGAAGGAGCAACCAGCGGAAGCAACCGAAGGATCTTAACCACAACAAGCCCGCTTTTATCATCAAGAAAGAAATAAAACCGACCCGGCATTAGCTTCCTTTACACATACCCTGTTGTTATTACTAAACGAAAAAAGATTTTTGCTCAAAATTCCCATGCGCTGCCTACACTCGTATGAACAATATGATCACTTCAGGTCCTCTAAAAAGCATATCTGCCTGTGCAAAAGGAGGCCCCTCCCATCCGGATTTTTGTATATCTTGCCGATTGTTCTTGCAGGAGTTGCCGCTTATTTTCTCGAATTATTTTAATAAGAAGACAGCTACAAGTTGGCGAATCAAAAGAAAAGCTGCTGAATCGATGACTGCTTTGCGGTCTCATGCATCGGACTTAAATCTACGCGGAGGCATCTTGATTATCTATGAAGATGAAAAATTCGGAGCGTTTTCTAAATGCGTATGCACAGGTTGAAAATGAAATAAAGAAGATGCTGGATCTGAAAGAGCATCGTCGTTTCTATGATTTGGTCCATCTGGCCTCCAAGGTTAATCCGGTTATCAGACGCTATAAATTTGATTTGAGGGAATACGGCGATCTGCGCAACGTTCTTATCCACGATCGGGCCGATGGGCGGATTTTGGCTGAACCCACCGATGAAGTGGTGATCGCCATTGAAAAGATCGCCTCCATGTTGCTTGATCCACCAAAAGTTATGCCGCTCTTTAAAAGAAAAGTGCTGGCTCTCGACATATACTATTCCGCTTCCCGTACTATCAGGGAGATGAGCAGAACTACTTACTCCCAGGTAGCCGTGATAGAAAACAATGTTGTGATTACGATGCTGACATCCCATATGATTATCCGCTGGTTAGGTAAAAGCCTGGCCGAAAGGACACTTGACCTGGATAACGCCTCCATCCATGATATCCTTCGCTTTACAGGAATAGAGGATAATTTCGTCATCGTCCCGGAAAATGCGTCCCTTTTTGAAACACTCGATCATTTCTACCATTACCAGGTAACGAAACAAAAACTTGAAGCCGTCTTGATAACCGGAAACGGTCTGGCAGGAGAAACACTGCTGGGCATTATCACCAACCGCAACCTGCCCCTGCTGCAAAGAAAGCTGGAACAGGCCCGCCGGGGAACCATTAATAATAAGAACATGGCTTGAACGCCAAAAATTATGGGGGTAATACCTTTGAGCAAAGTAGTACTTGAACGGGTTCCGACAAAAGGCGATCTGCTCTCGGCTGTCCAATCACTTTTTGCACCATTTGGTGGACTGGAATCATTGTTGGGTGGTCGAAAACGCGTGCTGATCAAGATCAATGCCGTGGACTTTCGCCCCGAAACTTTTATCTCACCGGCAATATTGGAAGCGGTAATCATCGCCTTCCGGCAGGCCGGCGTAAAAGAGATCCGGGTTATGGAAAACTGCACTCAGGGTAATTTTACGCGCCTTGTTTTTGCCGTCTCGGGACTGGGTGATGTCTGCCGGCGTTGCGGAGTGCGGCCGCTTTATCTCGATGAAGGTCCCACCGAGAACATATCCCTTCCGGGATTAAACGAGACCGTGCGCATCCCTAGAGTAATTTCCCGAGAACTCCTCGGCAAAGAGCGCAGCGCCTTCTTCTTAAATTTACCCAAATTAAAAACTCACTCCATGAGCATCGTCACTTTGGGGATTAAAAATTTACTTGGATTCATGGATCAACGTGATCGAATGAAGGAACACAACTATAATCTCCATGCCCGCCTGGCTGCTCTCGGGAAACTGTTCAGGCCTGATTTCACTTTAATTGACGGGCTCAACGCCGTCTATTACGGCCATTACCCCCCTACCGCCCTGCTGGACAAATGCATCGACCCGCTAAATCTGATTGTTGGCGGAGATGACCTTCTGGCGGTTGATACGGTTGCGGCAAAAATACTGGGCTACCGGATCGATGAGGTACCACATTTGCGCCTGGCAAAAGAGCTGGGGATCGGCTGTGCAGATCCGGAAGCAATCGAGGTTATCGGAGATCTGTCACCCTATACCAAAAAGTAC
>JBASYW010000233.1:0-2958 GCA_049277715.1 Dethiobacteria bacterium
AGTAAATACTTGCCCGTTCCCCAAAAAAACGGATCAGGGGAAGGGATTGAAAAATAAGAAGGAGGGGCTTGAATGAATAAACTTGCTTTTATGCCCGCAATGATAAAGAGTTTCGCTGAGGGAAGATTCATTAACAGAGCCTGGGGGTTTATACTGCGTGTTCTGGCTATTTTGGTGGTGGTCGCCGGCGCTATAAGGTGGGTGCCGTTATGGTCGTATACGGTCAATTATTCGACCGGAGGGATAATCGGATTGGTTCTCTTTCAATTGATCTTCATTATCGCCATCTATATGGTTGCCCAAGTGCTCCTGATCAGAGCCCGCGATATCAATGAATTGCCGCAGAGTGATTACATGGTCATGAAGATTGTTTCCGTATTGCTGAAAACAATTGGAGAGATAATGGCTTCTTCCATGATGGCCGGCGGTTTTGCCGGGGGGCTGATGATATGGTTTGTCGGATATAATGCCCGATATATTTTATATGAGATGGGTACTATTATTCCCTTAATGGGGAGGTTAATCAATAGCGGAATCTATGCAGAAAACATGTTTGTGGGTGGATTGTTGTTCCTTATCGGGGGCATTTTGCTGGCGTTATTTATTTTGTTACTCAGTTATCTTTTTTCCGAGATACTTCTTGCTACGGCCGATATAGCGATCAATACAAAGAAAATATGTGCAGGCCATAGTGATGAATCTGCCGATGGACATCTTGGTTAAGACTAAATCTATGGTGGCAGGCGGTTTCGCTTGTATCTCGAAAAAATAAGGGAATTCCGTGCACCGGATTACGAGGGAGACTCCGGAACGTTGATATGTGGTGAAGTGCACACTATGTAAAAGTGCCGCGTTTGTTCTGTTCAGACAGGCATGTCACATCGAGCATGTGCAAGCAGTTGTTATCAGGACGGAAGTTCTATTACCTTTAGCCCATAAAAAGGGCTATTTCTTGTAGATATCCGCTTTCAAGGGCGGTTTTTTGGAGAGCATTGCTTTCAAGAAGTGATATAGACCTTTGCATGTCCGGCCATTGAAGGCCATCAGGAGACCCAGGGTGGCATCGTAGGTTATAGCCCCGGCGGTCATGGCAAAGAAACTGCGCACGGGCATGGACATGGCGCCTTTTCTAACCATCATTTTCTCAAATTCCCGGGCATCTTTGGGTAATACCTTGGTACAGAATTTGGAGACAGCCCATTTAAAAACTTTTCCAAACGGACTGACTCCCAGGTCATCGACCGTGCTGTTAAAGTCAATCTCACCTTTTTTCAGGGGGCGATCGGGGGACATCTCTCTGCCGATCAGTGCTTCAAACTGTTTTAACGGAATCTCGTTGGCACCGGCAATATCATAGTAGAGGGGGGCGGTTTGTTTATAAGCGGGCATCTCTTTTTCGGTGGCTTCAATTTTAACGGTGGCATTTAGCAGTATATCTCTGGAAGATGAACCGACCATGATCTCATATTCTCCGCTTTCTACACACCAATCGTTGATCTTAACATTGTAAAAAGCAAAAGCATCTCTGTTCAGATCAATGGTTACGGTCTGTGTCTCACCCTTTTTTAAAAACACTTTTTTGAAACCTTTAAGTTCTTTATCAGCTTTGAAAACGGTAGAATCAATATCCCGGACGTATATCTGGACTATCTCGGCGCCATCATAATTGCCCGTGTTTCTTAGATCAAAGCTCAAGGTCAAGGTATCATTATCATTAATTGTCCCGGTACTCAGTTCAAGGTTGGAATAGGAAAAACTCGTATAGGACAGCCCGTAGCCGAAGGGGAACAGAACTTCTTTTTTTCTGGTATCGTAATCTCTGTACCCCACGAAGATGCTCTCCCGGTACTCGATTCTTTTTGGACCCATCCCAAAGTATCTGGAAGATATGCTATCTTTCAGATGAAGGGGGAATGTTTCGGCCAATTTTCCGGAAGGGTTGACCATACCGAATATCAGATCATAGGCCGCTTCCCCTCCCGCTTCTCCACCCAGATAGAGATTAAGGACGGCGCCGACTTTATCCAACCATGGCATCGTCACCGGAGAACCGCAGTTCAGAATAACGATAACGTGGTCCGATACTTTACCAAGTGCCCGGATAAGTTCATTGTGGCCACGGGGCATTTCCAGGTGAGTCCGATCAAAACTCTCACATTCATATTCATCGGTTAAACCGGCAAAGACCAGGACATATTCTTTATCTTTAGCCAACGCTACGGCATCGTCGATATATTTATTTTCATATCCGTCGCCATGCAGGGAATAACCCGGGGCATAAGAATACCGGGCATTTATCGAATCCAGATGATCACAGAAACTGACCAGTTTTTTCGGGTTTATTCTGCTGCTTCCGCTTCCCTGGTAGCGGGGGGTTCTGGCCAGTTGACCGATCACGGCAAAATCCGCCTTGGCCGGGAGCGGCAAAATGTTATCTTTATTTTTAAGTAAGACGGCGCCACCGGCCGCCGCTCTTCGGGCCAGCAGATGATTTTTATCGTAATCCGCTTTATAGGCGGCATTTTTTTCTTTGGTCGCGGCACATCTGAAAACAAATTGCAAAATTCTTTTAACGACATTATCGAGATCTTCAATATCCAACCGGTTTGATCTGATCGCCTGGATGATCTCCCGGTCCAGGGTGCCGTTGGATGAAGGCATCTCCAGATCAAGTCCGGCCATGATACCTTTGACCCGATCGTTGACCGCACCCCAGTCGGAGACCACAATGCCTTCAAAACCCCATTCCTTCCTTAATATATCTCCCAGTAATTTGCGGTTATCACTGGCATGCACCCCGTTAATGAGGTTATAACTGCACATTATGGTGTAAGGTTGGGATTTTTTAACGGCGATCTCGAAAGCTTTGAGATAAATTTCTCTCAAGGCCCGCTCATCTACTTCGGCACTGATAGTCAATCTGCGATATTCCTGCGAATTGACGGCATAATGTTTGAG
>JBASYW010000234.1:0-3158 GCA_049277715.1 Dethiobacteria bacterium
ATCCAAAATGATACGGTGTCTTGAGATACTTCCTCTCGCGGGGTGCGGCCACACGGACTACCTGTTTTATGCCTTTGGTATCGGCAGGTATGGAGAAAGCTACCGACCAATCGGCATCCTCTTCGGTCATCAGCCGGGTCGGCACCACGATGATCTCGTCACTGTAAGGAGCATTGGAATTATGCGCCTTGCAGCCTCTGACGACAATCCCTTCCTTCTTCTTCTCTATTACCCTCAGATAAAGATCGGGATCGCTCTGCTCAAAAGGCCGCTTGGAACGATCGCCCTTGACATCGGATTGTGCACAACAGCCTACCAGATCATTCTTCTGAAAATACTTAATGAATTCCAGCAGCCGCGGATAATACTCGGTCCCGTAATTATCATCAGCTTCTTTTGACACTACCGAAAGAGCGTTCAGAGCATCAATCCCCATGCAGCGCTGGATACACCCTCCCGCCTTCTGACAAAGCAACCGCGTGCATTCCTGTTTTTTGAGCAGGTCTTCGGAACTCTGGTGAATATGGTTCAATCTGTGAATCTCCTCGCCGGTTAGATGAGAAGTTGCCGTAATCAATCCCTTCAAGTCTTTATCATTAACTCGTTCGTAGGTATCGACGATCAGATCCAGACCGGGCTTTAGTGCAGGATGGTCACGGCTGATTACCTCCCCTCCCATATAAATATTTGCCCTTAATCTTTTCATTCTTTCGATATACTGATCTGCTGAAGAGATGCCCATGATATCCTCCTCCAATTATCATTTATTTACCAAACAAGCAAATTTCCCGATGGAAATTGGTTCTTGACCATTCCTTTTATGCCATCTTCCCGCCCAATAAAAAAGAATCCGGAATGATTAACAATCGGAATTACAGATATTAAATTGGAGAGGATCGTTACGAAGGTTAAATTGTAGTGTTTATGGGCATCAATATTGCAGAGTTTTATGTGTATCTCAATCAGTTCCTTGCAACTATAACCAACTCAACAGGCTGCTGTTTACGGTCTGTTTTTTAACCAACAGTCTTCCCATAAGCCTGTTTTAAGAAATATAGTTTCTCCGAACTCAATACCTGCAATCTGTTAAAATCCTAAACTCGCAAAAACTATCGATCCGGTTGCCTTTTTCTCCATACCTGATCAAACATATCTAATATATATTGATTATCATCGATATAAATTACGGATCAAAAACCATCCTCATTCCGGATCTTTTTCCCTTGATGCCAATCCGGTGGCTACAAATACTAAAGGAGCCAGAAAGGTCACCCAGAATCCGGCCAGAAAATAGCGTGCAAAACAGAGGTAAGGAACGGTTCCCGTGGCCGGTATTAATTCTTTTAACCCTGCTTGAATTGAAAGTAAAACTGCAAGACCGATGATCATCTTAAGGACATGCTGATATAATTTTCCTCCGGTTTCAAACTTTATTGATTCCTCCTCCAGAAGATAACCGAGGCATAACCCGGCAAAAAAGCCCATGACTTTGGGAGGGCTGTTCCCGGGAAATACCATGGTGGATAGGAAAAATATGATTGTAAAGACCAGAAGCAGGATTATAAAGTTTACCCGGAAAGAAGATTTGAACTTCCGTTTTGCCAGAGCATTGCCTGCCCATAAATAAAAGGCGATAAATATAATGCCAAAGACGAGTCCTCCGATAACATCTCCGGGAAAATGAACCCCGATAAAAATTCGTGACAGGCCCACCAGGGCAATGATAATCACCGTTAAAATCCAGAATCCCTTTCGCTTGATATTGGCGGCAAGATAGGTCCAGACGGCGAGAACGGAAAGCGTATGACCGCTGGGGAATGAAGAATCCTCCGGAGGGGTGACCCCTTCGATTAGTGGCCGCGGTTCCATAAAATACTCTTTGAGCAGATAAGTATAGATACCGGAAAATATCAATACCATCAGCGTCCCAAATCCCAACGTCTTGTTGATGCACCAAAAAAACAGGGTGATGATAATGATAAAACCCTGGTCATCTCCCAAAAAGGTAAAGGAACGGAAGAAGTATTCCACTGCCGGAGCAACTGTTTTGGCATGGAAGGCTTTTACCAGATCGTTAGATCTTAACGGATCCCAGTAAATATAGAGTATAATGCCGAGAATAACAGCCAGAGCCAAAAAGCCCCACCGGCATAGACGTTCTATTTCCAACTTTTCTGAAAAATAATAACTTGTTTTGGAAGTAGTATTCATTGTTTCTTTCCTTTCGCATCAATTTAGCATCGCCAACAAATCTTTCTCTCTAATAATATTTATACCATAACTTTCAGCCCGGTCAAACTTGGATCCCGGATTATCACCAACCACCAGGTAATCAGTTTTTTTACTTAGGGAATTGGTCACCCGTCCTCCTTTTTCTTCAACCAATCGTTTTGCATCTTCTCTGGTCAGGGAAGGGAGTGTTCCGGTAAATACAAATATCTTTCCTTCAAGGTTCCCCGCCGCTGCCGGGGGTAAAGGTTCAATAGAATTAACTCCGGCCTCTTTTAACTTGGCCAGAAGATTTCGGGTCTCTTCCTGGGCAAAAAATGCGGCAACCGATGCCGCGATTTTGGGTCCAACCTCATCTACCGAAGCAATCTCTTCCACAGAAGCGACCGCCAGAACATCTATCTCCCGAAAATGCCTGGAAAGCACCCGGGCCACTCGCTCGCCAACAAAACGGATCCCCAGGCCGAAGAGAAGACGATGCATCGGATTACCTTTACTTTTTTCGATAGCTTCCAATAGATTCATGCTTGATTTTTCCGCCATGCGCTCCAATCCCAGAAGCACAGACTTCTTCTCCTTCAGAAAATACAGATCTCCGACATCTTTAACCAGCTTTGAGTCCCATAGATTTTCAGCTACAGCGGGACCCAATCCGTCGATATCCATCGCCGACCTGGAAGCAAAATGAACGATCCGCTCCAGCGCCTGGGCCGGACAGGACGGGTTCAAACAGCGCCAGGCTGCTTCTTCCGGCAATCTCTTTACCGGCGCCTGGCAGGAAGGACATTCCGATGGCATATCAAACTTGATTTCATCTCCGGTTCGTCTTTCTTTCAGGACCTTTACTACCTCGGGGATAATGTCGCCGGCTTTGCGGATAATGACCATATCGCCTATCAGTATCTCTTTACTGCGCAAATAATCTTCAT
>JBASYW010000235.1:0-11405 GCA_049277715.1 Dethiobacteria bacterium
GTCGTGCTGGTAACCCTGGCTCACAGGATGCAAGGATGGATCGTTCCCCGGGGTAATCCCGAGGGGATCAGGGATATCACGGATATTGTTCATAACAAGACGGGGTTTGTTAACCGGCAGAAGGGTGCCGGAACCAGGCTGCTCTTTGATTACCTGCTCGGAAAAGCCGGTATCGAACCACAGGAAATTTACGGCTATGAACGTGAGGAGCACACCCATCTCAATGTGGCTGCCGCCGTTGCATCCGGGACCGCCTCCGTCGGGCTGGGGATCCTTCCGGCAGCCAAGGCGTTCGGGCTGGATTTTGTTCCCGTCCGGGAGGAACGCTATGACCTGCTGATGATGGCTGATTTTTATGCATCTTCAGCCGGACAAGCTATTAATTCCATTATCAAAGATCCCGCATTCAAGGACAGAGTTACAGCTATGGGGGGCTACAGCATGCGTGAAACCGGCACGTTGAGGCGTGTGGAACAATTGAACCGAGACGCAAGAGAATCTTTGGAGGCCCGGGAAGAAAGGATGGTGTAAAAAGGACAATGAGAACACTTACCGACCGTTATGGACGCAAACATGATTACCTGCGCATATCGGTAACCGATCGCTGCAATCTGCGTTGTGTTTACTGCATGGGGCCCGATGGAGTGGAGCCTCTCTCTCATCATGATATTCTTTCGTATGAGGAGATTCTCAAAGTGGTCAGGGCGGCCGCCAAACTCGGGATCAGCAAGATACGGATTACCGGCGGGGAGCCGCTTGTACGTAAAAATCTACCCTATCTGGTCAAGGAGATCAATGGCATTTCCGGCATCGAAGATCTGGCCCTGACCACCAATGGCATCTTTCTGCCGAAGTATGCCCGGGAACTCAAGAAAGCAGGTTTGAACAGAGTAAATATCAGCCTCGATACTCTTGATCCCGGCCTCTTCCGCAAAATAACCCGTGGAGGTAACATTGAACAGGCACTAAAAGGAATTGAGGCCGCCATCCATCATGGGCTGGAGCCGGTAAAGATAAATACGGTCCTCTTAAAAGGCTTCAATGATAACGAGATCCTCGATTTTTTTGAACTGGCCCATGATAAAAATATTGCTGTGCGCTTTATCGAATATATGCCCATAGGCAGGCAGAGTATCGGTTTTAACGGACATTACCTGCCCTTAAGTATCATCAAGGAAACAGCGCTGCTGGCCGGATATGACCTGCAGCCGCTGGATCATCCGCTGAGCGCAGGACCGGCCGAATATTTTTCATTTCCCGGTCGCAGAGGGTCTATCGGACTGATTCATTCCATAAGCAAACATTTCTGTTCGTCATGCAACCGTTTAAGGCTGACCGCCGATGGCCGATTGAAATCATGTCTCTACTGGCAGGAAGAAGAACAGGTGAGCCCGAAGCTTGATCATCCTCAAAAATTGGAGGCTCTGCTGCAGGAAGTTGTGCTCCATAAACCCAAAGAACACCTGATGGGAGACGATAAAAAGGAGCCCTCTCCTGTAGATACGACGACTATGCGCACGATGTCACAAACCGGAGGATGAGCAGGATGGAATTTTAAGGCCAAACAAAAATCAGGCGATTTATGATTTAACATATGCAAGGAGGATCCGAATGGTTGACAATGTAACAAAGCTAAATATAATCGCTGCAAGATCAGGTATGGGCAAGACCACCCTTATAGAGAAACTTCTGCCCGAGCTTATCGCCAAAGGACTGCGCGTTGCCGCATTGAAAGGAAACAGCAACCGCTGCGATTTCGATATCCCCGGAAAGGATACCTGGCGCTATCTGGAAGCCGGAGCCAGGATTTCAGGCATAATAACACCCGATAAATATATCCTGATGGGGACCGCCGCAGATCGAACACGGGCAATGGAATATGCTTCCGCGATGCTAAAGGATATAGATCTTCTGCTGATCGAAGGTAATAAACGGAGCAACAACCCTAAAATCGAGGTTATCCGCACAGCACTGGGAACAGAACCATCCGATGCAAATAATGTAATTGCCATCGCCACCGACCTGGAGGAATCGGATACGGATATCCCCGTGTTTGATCTCAATAATCCGGGTGAACTGGCCGATTTTATTTTTAACCGCTTTTTTGTCCGGAACGATGAAGGTGTTTTATTGGATGCGGAGAAACACAGTCTTACACATTTTGATCTCAGCGGCCGTCCGCGTATGGTGGATGTAACCGCCAAAGCCACCACCCTGCGCGAGGCATATGCCAAGGGAGAGATAACCATGGCGCCGGCAACCCTGGAACGGGTAAAAGCGGGAACGGTAGAGAAAGGTGACGTACTGGGTGTAGCACAGGTCGCCGCGGTAATGGCCGTAAAAGAAACGGGGCGCCTTATCCCCATGTCTCATCCGCTGGTTATTTCAGGGGTTGATGTAGATTTTGATTTTCCGGAGAAAGAAAACAAGATTGAAATCGGGGTGCGGGTAAAAATTAACGGCCAGACCGGAGTGGAGATGGAAGCTCTGACCGGCGTTACCGTGGCCGCTCTGACGATATATGATATGTGCAAGGCCATCGATAAAGAGATGACCATCCAGAATATCAGACTCGAGGAGAAGAAAGGGGGGCGCTCCGGATTCTACCGGAGAAAGAAGTAGATGGGTAAAATTATCGCCGTATGTGTTAGTAAAAAAAAGGGTGAACGTAAAGTAAATGTCGGGCGGGGCATGCTGGTCAAAGATCTGGGATTGAAAGGTGACGGCCATGCCGGCTTTGCCCACCGTCAGATCAGCCTTCTGGCCATGGAGAGTATCCGTAAAATGCAGGATAAGGGGCTGGATGTGCACCCCGGAGACTTCGCCGAAAATCTGACAACCGAAGGCATCAATCTTATCACTCTGCCGGTAGGGTCAAGATTACAGGCCGGGACCGGGGGGATCTTGAGAGTAACCCAGATAGGTAAGGAATGCCATAGCCATTGTGCCATCTACGAACAGGCCGGGGATTGTGTAATGCCCCGTGAAGGAATCTTTGCCGAGGTCCTTAAAGGAGGAGAGGTGAAAACGGGAGACGTTATCCGGGAAAAGCCTTCCTACAAATTCGGCGTGATTATAGCCAGCGATAAAGGCTTTGCAGAAGAAAGGGAAGATAAAAGCGGTCCGGTTATCTCGGAACTGCTGCTCCCCTGGGGAGAGGTAAATGAACATGCCGTTGTTCCCGATGAACGTGATGAGATCAAGACGGCCTTGAAAAAGATGACCGATGCGGGTATCAACGTCATCTTTACCAGCGGAGGAACGGGACTATCCCCTCGCGATAATACCCCGGAAGCAACCCTTGAAGTCATCGACCGCCAGGTTCCGGGGATTGCAGAAACGATACGCCGTGAGAGTGCCCGCATCACGCCTCATGCCATGTTAACCCGAGGTGTTGCCGGCATCCGGGGACAGACCCTTATTGTCAATCTTCCCGGCAGCCCCAAAGCCGTGCGTGAATCACTGGAAGCTATCTTTCCGGCATTCGATCATGCGCTGGAGATATTGACCGGGCGCAGCGGGGAATGTGCCCGTTAATAGAATGTTTGTTGTAATTTTACCGACGGGTACAGGAAGTGTCGTCTTATAACAATGCGTTTTTTATAAAAGCCGACAACCATACACCTGCTATGGAAAGTACTATCTTTATCATCCACAGGGAGCACCCCCCGTTTGTCATCCCAAGGGAGCCCCCTTCATAAGACGACCGGTTGAGACGCAAAAGAACCGTTACTTTGTAATCCCCTGTGATTTTAAAACCATTCGCTTCGCTCAGGATGACAATAAAGGGCACAATTTAAATCAATTGAGGGCATCCGGATGGCGTATAAGGAAGTGCTTTGAATGGCAAAATTATTTTTTGCCATCCAGAGGAAGCAAAGCGACCGAAGGATCTTAACCACTCCCGTCCCGCTTTTATCATCTTGGTGATAAAAATATTACTTTCATAGCAATGACTCTTTCGTTATCGTGGTGCAGAAAACACACGAAGAATTATGAGGCCACATTCATCCATTTGCCAATACTCACACTAGAAGAGATAAATCCCGAGATATGACTGCCATTAGGACCTAATCGGACCAAAGGC
Organism: Dethiobacteria bacterium; assembly: GCA_049277715.1. GTDB lineage: Bacteria > Bacillota > Dethiobacteria > DTU022 > PWGO01 > JAAYSV01. The sequence continues at coordinate 4,088 of JBASYW010000235.1, forward strand.
ATGGGCTGTAACCAAAGACGACATTATTTTTGTTCCTTCTTCCAAAATGTGATTTAATATTTCCCGGGCAATATTGAAACTGCTTATGCCGATGCTATCCCGGTGCGGATTGTAGCCATGATCTCCTCAACGGCATCCTTTATATCAGCAATTTTATTATTTAAAATATCGGCAATGACCGTCTCGAGAGCACCGCAGATAATCGAAGCTACGATCTCGGTATCGCATTCTATTATCTTTTTTTCAGCAATCCCGTTCTCAAGTACCCCGGCAATAAAATTTCGTAACCCGTCATCAGGAGCGTTGCCCGCTGAAATGGCCCTCAGGTAAAAATCTTTTTCCAGAGTAATAACCCTGTATAATTCGGGATGATGGTCCAATCCCGTAAAATGCATCTCCACTACCGATTTGATCTTATCGAGAGGTTCAAGTTCCATCTGTGCAATTATTTTGTAGAAAGCATTCCTTTTTTGATATTCTCCCCCAAATATACCGGTAATGATCTCTTCCTTGTTCTGAAAGTAATTATAGATAGTTCCAACAGCCACACCGGCTTCCGCCGCAATTTTTTCGGTAGTGGCCAGCGGGTACCCCCCTTCCGCAATTACCTTTACCGCCGCCTGCCGGATAAGATCCTTCTTTTCGTTTCTGGAATACATATGATCGCCCTCTTTTTATTAAATTTTGAACTGCCATTCATATTGTAAATCGATTTAATATAAACGATCATTTTCTTTAAGCGGAATTGCCTGACGTGCCAGTTGATCACATCTGATATTATAGATGTCCGTACCATGCCCCTTGACCTTTTTCCAGATTACTTTGTGATACCGGATCAACTGATCTAATCTCTCCCACAGATCACGATTTTTAACCGCATGCCCCTTGCTCGTCTGCCAACCGTTTCTCTGCCAGCGTTCAAGCCATCTCTGGTTGAAGGCGTTTACAAGATATGCACTATCGGAATAAACTTCAACCATTGCCGGAACATCCAATTCCTTCAATGCTTTTATCGGAGCGAGCATCTCCATACGCTGGTTGGTAGTATAGGACTCTCCGCCGCTAATCTCTTTGATTTCCTGCCCTTCTCTCCTGATCAAGGCCGCCCATCCCCCGGGACCCGGGTTTCCGGAGCAAGCCCCATCAGTGTAAATAATGATCCTTTCCATATGATGACCTCGTTTTTTATGAATATCTGTTCATACGCAATTCATTCCGCTATCACTACAATTTGGGGGTTTCCGCAGTCAGCTTTTGAAGAATTTCCCCAAGCTTTTCGATCAACTCTCCGTAATGTGCCCAATCCCCTTCTTTCAAGCTCTCCTGCGCTTCCTCAAAGACGTCGTTTGCCTCCCTGATCAGATTCGGTAAAGCAGCGGCCGGCTCCGGTTCGGGGAGAGGATCGGAGGTAGGATCAACTTTGCCCGGAGCGATCTGTTTCTCCCCCAGTACCCGCAGCAGACCTTCCTCAAGAGTCCGTTCCATAACTACAAATTCATCAAAGGCAACAATTACACGGGCCAACTCGGGCAGCCCGCCGGATTCCGCCTCGAGGTAGATTGGTTCGACATAGATCAAGGAATCATTTACTGGAAGGACCACAAGATTGCCGCGGATAACCCTTGAACCTTTCTGGTCCCATAGGGCCAGTTGTTCTGATATTTCGGTGTTCTGATCGATCCGATTCTCAATCTGTAACGGACCGTAGGCCACTTTATCCTTGGGGAACAGATAGACATCCACCTGACCGTAATTTTCTCCATCACATCCCGCCGCAAGCCAGGCGATCATATTATTACGTTTCAGAGGCGAAAAGGGCTGGATCAACACAAATTCAGGCTCCTCCCTGCCGGGAAGCTGCAAGATAACATAGTAGGGTTCCACAACCTGATTCTGCCCTTCATAGCGTTCCACCGGAAAAGACCACAGATCTTCACGATTGTAAAAGACATTCGGGTCTATGGTATGATATATGTTATATACATTGGCCTGCGTTATAAAAAGATCTTCAGGGTAGCGAAGATGATCTCTCAGCCCTGCGGGCATCTCCTCGAAGGGATGGAACAGCCCGGGGAAAATACGTTTGTAGCTCTGCACCAGGGGGTCCTCATCATCGATAATATACATATCCACGGCACCGTTATAGGCATCGATAACCACCTTAACGGAGTTACGGATATAGTTGAAATCTCCCTGCGGCTGAGAATAGGGAAAACGGCCACTGACCGTATAGGCATCCTGGATCCAGAACAGGCGGCCGTCGTTTACCACAATGTAGGGATCGGAGTCATAGCGCAAGAAGGGAGCAATCTTATTAACACGCTCATTGATGGTACGATAATACTTTATACGGCTATCCGCATTCAACTCCCCGGAAAACAAAATCCGGTAATCCCCAAACCGGATCGCCAGGAGCAACCTTCTTCCGATATTTCCAAGGGATACACCACCATCACCCTTATAAACCGTCTGCATATTTTCATCACCCATGGGGTAATCAAATTCGGGCATCTTGCTATTGGTAATAACGTAATTTTTGGTCAGCTCCCCGTAATAAATGCCGGGTTGTTCAACTTCAACGCCGGTCATGGTTACCGGAGGAATATCCCGGATAAAATAACGGGGAAGTCCTTCCCGTGAAACCTCATTCACCGGAGACATCGTTACACCATAGCCATGAGTATACTGCAATCGTTGGTTAACCCAGGTCTGTGCCCGTTCATCCAGACGATCATTGTCTATTTCCCGCGCCGATACCATTACCTGACGGTATTGTCCATCGATCATATAACGATCAACATCAATATCATTAAAAAGGTAGTAAGAACGGATAGCCTGAAGCTCGTTCAGGGTATTTTTGATGGGACGGTAGTCCCACAATCTGATGTTATTGAAGGTACCGGGATTCCCCTCGATATCTTCCCAATTGATTATCCCGCGGGCCGGATACTGGTTTGTTTTAAATTTGTCTATCCCGTAAGCATAGCGCGTAAAACTTATATGATGGGCCAGATAAGGTTTCTCATAGGTGAACTCCGAAGGCTGCACCACAAAGTGTTGCACTATTCCGGGAACAATAAAGCCGCCGATAAAAGAGACTGCCAGCAAGAGGATGAAACCCCCTAATAACAATCGTGTACGCTTCACAAACAGGTTGATCAGAAAAAAGAGGGAAATCACAAGTGCAAGATACATGAGGATCCGAAGTACATTTAAATTAATGTGCACTTCGGTATAACCGGCTCCGAACATATAGCCTCCCGGACTTAGAAGAAGCTCCGACATCTGCAAACGATAGCCGGCGGCCTTGAGCAGAAAGATCAGCGCAGCAATTAGAGAGATGTGTCCCAGCCCCGCAAAGGGAAAGAAATGCCAACGTCTTCCCGCCATGGTCGGAGGATTAGCTATAAAATAGATCAGGATTAGAGCCAGCAGGGTTATGATCAACGTCATCATCAAAAAGCCGTACAGGAAACGCAGGAAGGGCAGCTTGAATACGTAAAAGGACAGATCCTGATTAAAAAGCGGATCTGTCAATCCGAATGAAACCGGATTTAAAAAATACTGCATCTCCATCCAGTAACTGCCGGCATATGAAGCAAATATCAGGGAAAGAACCGTAGACGCAATAAAATAGTAATATGCCAGCCGGCCGGAGGTCAGATATTTCAGGTATCCTCGATGGAAAAGGAATTCTCTGGCCTTTAAATTCAGATCCGGAATCTTTAAAACCTGACGCCGGGTAAACAGGAGGTTGATCCATAAAAAAAGCAGGAAGAACAACCATGAAGCAACCCTCAGACCCCATACCGAGAGGAAACGGACCCAGAACACCCCTTCCATTTCCAGGTTATTGTACCAGAGCAGATCAACATAAAGATTGATACCGATAGAGAAAATAATCACCAGCACCAGAATGACAGCAAAAACAGTTGATTTTTTCATTTTCCTCCCCCGAGATGGTTCCGCCCGCATTTTTGGAGGCAGAGAAGTATGTGTTTAATAAATTGGCAATCACGTTTATTTTATATGATATAGAATTGATTTGTCAAAATAAAGAGCAAATTATATCCCCATGGTTGCCCGGCCGGTCGAGAGCGGAAACATCTCTATCGGGTACGGTTAAAGATGAGCCTTCATGTGGAAAGAGATTTACTTTTTAAATATAATCTTGGAGCAGGAGATCCCATGATTATTACAGAAGTAAAACCTATCCTTATAACTGTTACCAGGACGAAAGGGGAAAAACATGAGTATCATCCGTGATAGAGACTTGGCCCCGGAAGGCAGAAAAAAGATTGACTGGGTAAAGGAACATATGCCCGTTCTGAACCGGTTGGAGCATAAATATGCCCCTAAAAAGCCCTTCAAGGGATTTAACCTATCCATCTGTTTACATCTGGAAGCAAAAACAGCTTATATGGCGGAAGTGTTTGCCCGGTGCGGGGCACGGGTGACCATTACGGGCAGCAACCCCCTCTCCACTCAAGATGCGGTGGCTGCAGCCCTGGTAGAAAGCGGCCTGGAAGTATATGCATGGCATAACGCCTCTCCGGAGGAATACAACAGCCATCTCCGGCATACTCTATCTGCTGAACCGGATCTCATTATCGATGATGGTGGGGATCTGATTACCATGCTGCACCGGGAATTTCCCGCCCTTAAAAGCAAGATAATCGGCGCCGCGGAGGAGACGACGACCGGACTGATCCGCCTGAGAGCCATGGAACGGGAAGGCATATTGGCTTTTCCCGTTATCGCCGTAAACGATGCCCTATGCAAATATCTATTTGATAACCGGCTGGGCACGGGACAATCGGTCTGGGACGGGATCATGCGCTCAACGAACCTTCTGATCGCCGGAAAGAAAGTGGTAGTATGCGGTTTCGGATGGTGTGGGAGGGGTATTGCCGCCCGGGCCCGGGGACTTGGAGCCAGGGTAATCGTCTGCGAAATTAACCCCGTGAGGGCTCTCGAGGCGGTTATGGAAGGATATGAGTTAAAGACTCTGGTGGAGGCCGCTCCGCTTGGAGATATCTTTGTAACCGCCACCGGCTGTAACCGGGTTATCGGGGAAAAACACTTTACCCTGATGAAAGACGGAGCCATAATGTGCAATGCGGGGCACTTCAACGTGGAGATTGATACCGCCGCATTGGAAAAGATGGCCGAATGCACATCTGATGTGAAAGCCAATATAAAAAAATACCGCATGGTCAACGGCAACAATCTATACCTGCTCGCAGAAGGGCGATTGGTCAACCTCGCCGCCGGGGACGGCCATCCGGCTGAAATAATGGATTTATCATTTGCACTGCAGTATCTGTCGATGGAATATCTGCGCAGAAATAGGGAAACTCTTCCTCGCCGTGTGCTGCCGCTTCCCGCAGAGCTGGATCGGCAAGTAGCCATGCTGAAACTCGAATCCCTGGGGCTGGCAGTCGATACACTGGATGAAGATCAGCAGAGGTACCTGTGCTCATGGAACCCCGATCAAGGTCAGTAAACGGTAATATTATCCTTGATACCCTCAAATAATCCCGCACCGATGCCGGGAACATTCATGATCTCTTCTATCTTGGAAAAAGGGCCATGGGCATCACGATATTCAATTATGTTCCGGGCTCTCTTTTCTCCGATGCCCGTCAGCGTAGTCAACTCCTCCAGCGTAGCATGGTTTATATTTACTTTTCCATCACGGATGCCACCATTGCCCAACTCCGTCCCCCCCTCATCTGTTAAAGGGATATACACCTGCTCGCCATCGATGACGGGCCGGGCCAGATTAATTTTTTCCAGATCAGCATCCGCCGTAGGGCCGCCCGCTTTATCAACGGCATCATGAACGCGGGCTCCGGAGGGCAGTTCATAGATACCCGGGCTTTGCACCGCCCCGATAATATGGATCGTAAATAATTTCTCCTCTTCAAAAACGGCAGACGGATCCGCTTGCAAAGGTATATTATCCTCAGTCTGCGGAGGTATCCGCTCCATATCCGAAAAACAACCGGAGAAACGAAAAATGACTCCCCCGATGATCAGAACAACCAACACCACGATAATAATCTTATCGCGCTTTGCCACCGACTCACCACCGCTTTTCAGATCGTGCCACCTTGCCACCATCTCATTCAGGCCGGCCCGCGACAAACAAAGGCCCTCTCCAACCTATCCGGAAGATAAAAAAAGGCTGAAAAAAAGGATTAATACTTTATCCATACCATATATTTCTACAAATATATATTTTTTCCTTTCAAAAGGCAAAATAAAGAGTTTTACATCCGCCTTCTTCTATGTGCATGGCAAGATAATCGTGGGGGGTTTTTATAGCTGATATGGTTACTCCATACCCCGGTGAATATATTATGAAGATCCGAGGGGGTTGAACGTTCCCTTATTTAATGACCAGGTTAACGAGTTTGCCGGGAACAGCTATTGTTCTGACAATCTCCTTCCCATTGAGATAAGAACGAACCCTATCTTCGGCGCAGGCCACAGCCACCAATTCTTCCTTGGATAGATCCGCAGGAACCATCAATTTGGCTCTTATTTTGCCGTTAATCTGCACTACAATCTCCACTTCATCAACGCGAAGACTATCCTGATCGTATGCGGGCCAGCTATGAAGATGAACGCTATCGGTATAACCGAGCATACCCCAGCATTCCTCAGCCAGATGAGGAGCAAACGGACTGAGAAGGATGATGGTTGTTTCCAGAGCTTCGGTCAAGCCTTCCTGATAGATATTCTCAATGGGTGATGAGCTCTCTTTCTTCCTCAGGTAATCGTAAGTTGAATTCACCAGCTCCATAATTGCACTGATGGCGGTGTTAAAGCTGAAACGTTTACCGATATCATCTGTCACCCGTTTTATGGTTAAATGCACGACATGATGCAGCTCGTTCTCATCTTTTCCGGGTACAATGGAACCGGTATCCGGACGGGCAGGACGGCCATATTGGTTAACCAATCGCCAGACACGGCGCAAAAAACGATAACAGCCCTCCGCCCCATGGTCGCTCCATTCCAAGTCTCTCTCCGGAGGGGAAGCAAAGAGGATAAACATCCGCCCCGTATCGGCTCCGTATTTCTCGATAATCTCATCCGGAGTGACCACATTGCCTTTTGATTTGGACATCTTGAAACCGTCTTTATAGACCATCCCCTGGGCCAGGAGCCGCTTGAATGGTTCAACCGCTTCACAGAGACCGGCATCATGGATAACCTTGGTAAAAAAACGGGCATAGAGAAGATGCATCACCGCGTGTTCAATGCCGCCGATATACTGATCAACAGGCATCCAGTAGTTGGCTTCTTC
>JBASYW010000236.1:0-6580 GCA_049277715.1 Dethiobacteria bacterium
CCCTGGAACACAAACTCCCCTTCGTAGAAACCATCCTCGGTGCCTCCTCCCCGCCGGTCCTCCACAACCGTTATCGGGAAAGCCAGAAGATTCCTCTCCTTGTTGAACAGGAGCGCCTTGTGGTTTCTCAACAATTCGGAGTCCGTTCCCCGGCCTCCGATGGTAATGTTGTACTTCTCAACCGGCTTGGTTACATCGGTAACGTCAAAGAGGGCCACCTTCATCCCCTGTTGCAGCACAAACGGGCGGCCGGCAACATCTCCCTGTTGATCACCTGGCAGCACCTCCTCGGCCTCCTTCCCGAACCCCAGGAGGTGGTTCTCATCGTAAGGATGCAGATAATCGCTGTACCCCGGGATCTTCAATTCTCCCAATATCCGGGGATTGCGGGGATCTTTAAGGTCAAGGACATAGAGAGGATCGGTCGTCCGGAAAGTTACCATGTACCCCCTGTCACCCATAAACCGTGCCGCATAGATCGTCTCCCCCGGAGCGACGCCCTCTACCTTGCCCACAATCTTCAAGGTTTTATCGAGGATATAGACATTGTTTTTCGAGGTATGCTCATCATCGCGCCATGCATCTCCCGAAGTGGTTGCCAGGCGGAAATAATTGTTGTGTTCATCCATCGAAAACTGGTTCAGGACCCTGCCGGGAACCTCTCCCTTCTCTTTGTATGCTACCGCCCCATCCTGCAGGGCGAATTTGTACAGGGTGGTGGAGGTTACCGTGTGAGAATCCTCCCTTCCCATGCCTTTAAACTCGTAGCCGGTAACGGCCACATAGAGATTTTCCCGTGACGCATAAATGTTTTCCCCGGCACCCAGGAAAGTCTGCAGTTCAACCTTCTCCTTGATCTTATCCAGATTGATGCCGCCGACGATCATGTAGTTCGGTTCGGTAAATTCGGGGAAATATCTGATCTCGTCATATCCGATATGGACAAAATCAGCGCTGTCGGCCGTATCACAGTAAGAAGGCGTGCTGTTCTGCCCCATCGGTTTCTCGTTCCTCATGATCCGGTAGTAATCAATATTTTTGTTGACCACAAAATAGAGGGCCGCATCGATCTTCCTTGAGGAGACATAAGAACCTTCGATCTCTATCTCTCGCTCTTCTTTGATCTTTGATTTATCGGCAATATCGAAGATCTTGACCTTGACCGTGGACTGATAGTGGAAGGGCGGCGGATAAATCTCGATTTCGGCTTCCGGCACCGGCGCATCCGCCGGCTCCATGGCGGCGGGGATCTCATTGCAGGCCGCACCGATAACTACAAGGAAGCGTTCATCAAGGTACATCTCGCAGGGGTAAAAATCTTTCTCAAAATCAATTATATCCGTAATCTCCATCTCCTCGGGCGGGTAAGCGGTGGCCACCACGATCCGCTGTCCGTTAACATGGTAGATATATCGCCCGTCGGTCTTGAGTATATCGGCCTCATCGACGCCCTGAACCTGCAAATTGGTGCCGGAATAATCAGGTGTCTGCGCGGCCGCTGATTTGCTCTCTTCATTATCCATCGCGGGCATCGCGTTACCGCTGACCCCCAAATCCTCATCCGCCATCTCCATTACCATGTCCGCGCCGTCGGACGCCAAAAAACGATGTATGCCTCGAAAAAATACGGATTGCTCGGGAAACCTCTGCTTCAGCAGTCTCTGCAGATGCCCATAAGACCCGACGACCGGAAGAGAGCCGTTAACCTTAACTATATTTGCCCGGCTCGAGTACCGGGAGGCATAATCATAAAAATAAACAAATGCAAAAGTAAAGATCATGAGAACGATAAGAACAATGACCTCCCTGTTTTTGTTAAAGGTCGTTTTCATCTTCCTCATCCTCCCCGTTCTATGTTTTTTGTTATCTTTATCGTATAGACCGCAAAACCCTGCTTTTGGTTCCATAAATAATTATTTACTATTTGACAGCCATAGTTATTGACTTATACCCAAAATAAGTTATAATAACTTATGGGTATATACCCAATAATTTTTACCAAAGGAGATCATGGCGATGCAGAAAATCACGGAACCGCAATCAAAAAAACAAAATAAACCGCAGAAACTTCCGCCGCCGGAGCATAGCGATATCCGCCGCATCATTGCGGTGATGAGCGGCAAGGGCGGCGTGGGAAAATCTTCAGTAACCGCCCTGCTGGCTGCTTCTCTGGCCGCGTCCGGCTATCGAGTGGGGATTCTGGATGCCGATATCACGGGTCCAAGCATTCCCAAACTTTTGGGGATGGGTGGACCGGCCTTCCCTCAACCGCAGGTTAAAGAAGGGAAAATAATTCCGCCAACCGGTTCTTCAGGGATCAAGATAATGTCCCTTAATCTCCTGTTACCCCATGAAGATGACCCTGTAATCTGGCGGGGGCCGTTGATCGGCGGAGCGGTGAAACAATTCTGGACGGATGTTCTCTGGGGGGAGCTTGACTATCTGATTGTTGACCTCCCTCCGGGTACGGGAGATGCGCCGCTTACCGTGCTGCAGTCCCTCCCTCTTGACGGAATCATCATCGTTTCTTCACCGCAGCATCTGGCGGTCATGGTCGTCAAGAAAGCAATCAAGATGGCACGGATGTTGGGGGTTCCCATCATCGGTATGGTGGAAAATATGAGCGGTATGCTCTGCCCACACTGCGGTAAAACCATGGATATTTTTGGTCCCAGCCAGGCGGAGGCCGTCAGCCTGGAGACCGGCCTGCCCCTGATCGGCACCCTGCCGCTTGATCCGGAAATATCACGGCTCGGGGATAAGGGTGCTATTGATCAATATGCAGTGAACATATTCAAGAGCATTCCTTCTTTGATAGAAGACAGTGTTAACAAAAAAGAAAGGGGAGATACAATATGAAACTGGCCATATGTGCACAGGGCGAAGGTCCGGATGTGCCCATAGACCGGCGTTTCGGGCGTTCACCATTTTTTGTAATCATCGATACCGAGAACGAAGAATTTAAAACTGTAGCCAATCCGCATGTTGATGCCGCAGGCGGAGCAGGCCCTCAGAGCGCCCAGCTTCTGGAGCAGGAAGGCGTTGAAGCCGTGGTCGTCGGCAACATTGGCCCCCACGCCATGGCCGTATTGGATACCGCCGGCATCCGGGTGTATACAGGCCTGGAAGGAACGGTACGCGATACGTATAAAAAGTTTGCTGACGGAAAGCTTACCCTTTCCGGGTCAGCCACGGTATCGCCGCACCATGGATCAAAGTAAAACTGTTATGAAATGCTTTTTAAAAAATACTTTATGAACAAAGGAGGGCTATCATGAAGATTGCCATTGCCACCGAGCAAAATAATATTGCCCCGCATTTCGGGCGTTGCCCCACCTACACCATCGTGGAGATAACCGATCATGCCGTCTCCGACCGTGAAGTTATTTCCAACCCGGGGCATGAACCGGGTTTTCTGCCCGGCTTTCTGGCTCAAATGGGCGTCTCCTGTATCATTGCAGGCGGAATGGGTATGCGGGCGCAAAATCTTTTTGCCGCACAGAACATTCGCACGATCATCGGCGCCGTTGGAACGGTGGATGCCGTCCTGAAAAAATTTATATCCGGAGAACTACGCTCCACAGGTAACTACTGTGATCACCATGATGGTGAACATGAATGCAGGAAATAAAGTAAGTAAGTAAATAAGGAGGTGTACAAGATGCCCGGTTTTGATGGAACCGGTCCTGCCGGAAGAGGAACGAGAACAGGTCGCGGCCGTGGATTCTGCATCGACAGATCCTCTGCAACGCCAAAGTTTCGCGACGATTTGCAATCGAGGGCCATCGCCGGTCGGATTGTACGTTTTATGGGCTTTGGTCCGGGTCCGGGACGTAGCCTGGGTCGCGGGTGGAGACGACGTGCTCCACGGAAGGACTGACCTTCTCGAAAAACAGCCATCTTATAGTGAAAGGGGAGATTAAAATGTATAGAGGTGATTACGCTTACGGATATGGTCCGGGGAGAGGCGGTCGCGGTGCCGGTTTCGGTCGCGGATGGGGGCGAGGTTTGGGTCTCTGCCGTCAACTGTTTTATAATTTCGGCCCGGGTTCGGGCCCGTATCCCTTTACCGACTCCGAGAAAGCAGATCTTCTAAAAAGACATGCGGATGCACTCCAAGCCGAACTTGATGAAGTGCAACTGCAGATCGAAAAACTGGAAAAACCCACAGATAATTAACTGTATTTGGGGGCCGCCGGTGATACGTTAGCGGCCCTTTATTTTCTTTTTTAATTGCACAGGATGCACATGCTTGATGTCCGTAATACATTTTTTTGTTAAGGAGGAACAGCCATTGATCATCTCCGTCGCCAGCGGGAAGGGCGGAACCGGCAAGACCACAATATCCACCAACCTTGCTCTGGCCTTGAAAGACAAACATCCCGTCCGGCTTATCGACGGCGATGTTGAGGAGCCGAATGCCCATATTTTTATGAAACCGCAGTTTACACATGTTGAGCCGGTAAATATCCCTGTGCCTCGGGTTAATGAGGAACGCTGCACCTATTGCGGTAAATGTGCAAGTGTATGTGCTTACAATGCCCTGGCCGTCATTAAAAACAACGTAATGATTTTTGATCAGATGTGCCATGGATGCGGAGGGTGCACCCTCCTCTGCCCGGAAAAAGCAATCACGGAAACAGACCACTACATCGGGGTAGTTGAAACGGGATCATCTATGGGAACAATAGCATTTGTGCAAGGACGTCTCGACCCCGGTGTGGCCATCTCGCCTCCGTTGATCGATGCCGTCAAGAAAAAAATCGTCCCCTCAAAGATAAATATCATCGATGCCCCCCCCGGCACTTCTTGTCCGGCGGTCACCGCGGTAAGAGGGAGCGATTACGGTATTCTGGTCACCGAACCAACGCCCTTCGGATTGAATGATCTGCAGTTGGCGGCACAGATGCTTCATAAACTGGGCATACCGGCGGGAGTGATCATCAACCGCTGTGATACCGGAGACCGTGAAGTAGAAAATTTCTGCCACAGTGAACAGATACCCGTGCTCCTGAAAATACCGTGGAGCCGGCGGCTTGCCTCCCTCTACGCAAAAGGTGAGCCGACCATAAACCACATTGCTTCCTGGAAAAAGATCTTTATCGAGCTCTTCAACACCATCTCCCGGCAAACAGGAGGTGTCCGTCAATGATCAAAGAGATCGCCCTGATCAGCGGAAAAGGCGGAACCGGAAAGACCTCTCTGGCAGGCTCCTTTGCCGCCATGGCCACAGATGCCGTTCTTGTAGACAGTGATGTCGATGCGGCAAACCTCCATCTGATCCTAGAGGCGCAACAGAAAGAAGCTCATGAGTTTAAAGCTTCCCATAAGGCAGTAATCGATGATGCCCTCTGCACCCAATGCGGCCGCTGCCTGGAGGTATGCCGGTTCGATGCCCTCTCCGCCGAACCGCGTGTAAACCCCCTCTTCTGCGAGGGGTGCGGAGTCTGCAGCCATGCCTGCCCGGAATCGGCCATCTCCATGCAGGAGATCGTATCCGGCCATTGGTTTGTATCCGACACCCCTTACGGCCCGCTCGTTCATGCGCGCCTGGGTATCGCGGAAGGCAATTCGGGCCGCTTGATTACCCTGCTCCGCAACAAGGCGCGGGATATTGCACAGGAGCATTCAAAGAAGCTCATCATCATCGACGGCCCCCCGGGGATCGGCTGCCCTGTAATCTCCACTATATCCGGTCTCTCTACGGCCTTGATCGTTACCGAACCTTCATTTGCAGCCATCAGCGATATGCTCCGCGTTCTGGAAGTTTGCCGCTGTTTTGATGTGCCGGCGGCAGTATGTATCAACCGTTTTGATCTTGATTTGCATCATACCCGCACCATTGAAGATTTCTGTCACCAACAATCTATCCCCTTGGTAGGCAAGATCCCCTTTGAACGGACAGTTGCCGAAGCACTGGTGAATAAAAGGCCTGCCGTTACCTGCCTGCAGAATGATGCCACCCAAATAATTCGTGAAATATGGCCACGCCTGCTATCTCTGCTATGAACGGCGGGAAACGATAACCGCTTGTCTTTTTTGATCTTTTGTCCGCAGACTCATTTCATCCGGATGGATAATGGCGGAACGGCGGGCCGGGGTTATTACGTTCCGGGTGATGATGGAGGTACTTGTAGTGGTTAAGATCCTTCGGTCGCGTCCGCTCCCTCTGGATGACAGAAAAAAAGGGCTCCCTCCGGATGACAAAAAAATAAACCTGCCATTCAAAGTGCTTTTCTTATACGCCCTCCAAATGCCTTCATTTGAGTTATTCTGCACCCTCCTTTTTCTGTCATTCCGTTTTTTATCCTGTCATTCAGAGCGCCCCCTCCCCCTGTCATTCAGAGCGAAGCGAAGAATCTTGAGCGGAGCGAATAGTTTCGTGCATAGTCTTTTGTTCTGTCCTGAATGAAATCGGGGTTTGGGAGTACAACGTAGAGGGATACGGCAAGTAAGAGAACGTTGGGACGGCGGGCCGGGGTTATTACGTTCCGGGTGATGATGGAGGTACTTGTAGTGGTTAAGATCCTTCGGTCGCGTCCGCTCCCTCTGGATGACAGAAAAAAAGGGCTCCCTCCAG
>JBASYW010000237.1:0-4422 GCA_049277715.1 Dethiobacteria bacterium
AGCTCAATATGGGCAACAAGGTGCGGGCGGCAAAGGCAACCTGCTTCAGAGTGGACATCGGTATGGGTAATTTCAGGGCGTAAGGGAAATCACCGTAAACCATCCGGCAGCCGGCCTCCTCCAATGACTGAGCCATACCCAATCGGTCCATCGCGGACATGAGCAGCACCTTGGGATTATTTTTAAAAATATCCGTTTTGGCTGCAAGCAGCCTTATGACCCTGCGTTCCAGAGTATTCTTCAAGCCCGACCCGTCCACGATGGGAGTATGTTTTGCCGCCTCGACTACTTTACGGGCATCCCTGATCTCATAGCGGCGATCAATGGCATGCAAATAAAGATCCATCCCTCCCAGTCCGAAAGCATCTACTTTTCCGTCATTCTCTTTTATATAGGAGATCATTGCTTTAAGGTCGCCGTTGGTGGCAATCCGTTCGACCTTGCACTCGATGCCCATCGGTTTTATGATCACGGAATGATTCCTTGCTTCCGACCCCAGACTTATACCCACCACATGTTTCATGATAATTCACTCCCCGATTATGTTTTTATAATCTGCTCCAGCTCTTTTTGCAAAACCTCCGTATCGATATGACAATCCTGTTCCAGAGGTGAAGGACCTATCTCCATGAAAAACACTTCATTATCAAGAAAAGCCTCCGCCACCCTGTTCCATTTTTCCGAAGAAAGCAAGATAATCAGATCAAAACTTTTCAATTGAGTGATCAGGTTGACGACCGTATTAAAAAAATCAAGTGCCTGTCGATCGCGTATCAATCCCCATCTCTCCTCATTACTCATGAGCCAGACAAATTCAATCCCCAGCTTATGAGCTAGAGCCATGATCTCTTCTTTGTTAGCCACCGGAAAACCGATTAACGCAACTCTTTCCCCTTTGCGTAACTCCCCCACCGTCTCAACCCTGGAGATAAAGGTTCTTTCAAGATCCAGTCTGTCGGCCACCTCTTGCTGGGACAACCCCTGACTTCGTAAATTCAACAGTTTATCAATCGTCCGATAGATCTTCTTTCTGTTGATGATTTTTGTCCCGACCCGTACAATATCATAGGCTTCCATAAAATCATTCAAGCAGGATCACCTCTGTGCACATTATTGTCTACAATTAATATCTTACCCGAAAAAATTTTTTATTTCAATATAAATTTATTAAATAAAAAAAGACGCTTGAGGCAAGCGCCTTTTAAACTTTTCTCCGGAGATGATAACGCTAAATTTCTTCAAGAATAATCTCGTGGTCAGTCAAAAGTATCTCTTTAATTTTCGCCTTGATCTGTTTTTCCTCGCCGAACATACCCGTTAAAATAATTTCCTCCCGGTCGGGTTTAACCCTGCTGACGTCTTCCATGATCAATTCTTTTACTCCATCTTTCAACAGGTAAGCATCAGACTGACACATCTTCTCTCCTCCTCCTTATCAGTTTATTACTGGCATCCGGCCAATTGTTTAAATATATGCTCATAATCCGCCTGTGTAGATGCTTTATTGATCTCGCTCTTAAAACGCACCGCATTTTTAACGTACTTGATATAGTAGTGGGCATGCTTGCGCATCTCTATCGCTCCCCTGTTCTCCCCCTTATAACCAATCAATAGCTTCAGATGATGCAAAGCTTTTTCTAAACGATTTTCCAGAGAAGGCGCAGGCAGCGTTACTCCTCTGCGGAGCAAATTAAAAGCTCGGGCAAAGATCCAGGGATTTCCCAAAGCACCCCGGCCAATCATGACCCCATCGCAGCCACAATGATCAAACATGTTTTTTACATCTTCCGGCGTAAAAACATCTCCGCTGCCGATTACCGTAATACCTGCCTTTTCTTTAATTTCTCTGATTATATCCCAGTCGGATTGCCCCCTAAACCCTTGCTCCACCGTTCGTCCGTGGATACTGATCGCCTTGATGCCGCATTCCCGAGCCAATCGTGATATTTCATGAGCGGTGCAGCAATCATCATCCCATCCCTTCCTTATTTTAATGGTCACCGGAACGCTGACCTTCTTTACCACCGCCTCCATGATCCGTGCTGCTTTCAGGGGGTCCCTTAAAAGCCAGCCCCCTTCCCTGTTCTTTAAAATCTTTTTAGCCGGGCATCCCATATTGATATCGATGATGTCTGCATGTAAAGTATCTTCAGCAATTTTCGCCGCCCGGCCGAGGAGATCAGGGGAACGGCCAAACAACTGGATCGCTATCGGTTTATCCGCCGAAAAAAAAGAGGCGCTCTCATCGAGCATCGGCCGAGGAAGATGCAGTAATCCGGCGGCACTGATCATTTCCGAAAAAACAAGGCCGCACCCCTCTTCACGGCAGATCTGACGAAAAGCATGATCGGTGATCCCGGCCATTGGTGCCAGTACCAGGTTGTTATCTGAACAATAATTGCCGATGATCAATGAATTCTTCTCCAACCTCACTATACTTCTTCGGAGGGAAGTAAAAATAATTCCTCAGGCGGCACGTTAAGAGTAGCCGCGACCCGCTCCAGTAGATAAGGTTTGGGCTTCCTTAAACCTCTTTCAATATGGCTGAGCATGCTGACCGAAATATCAATCTTCTCCGCCAGTTCCTGCTGGGTAAAACCCTTTAAACGGCGTAACCCTCTAATTCTCCTTCCTAATTTAATGGACATGTCTGCATTCCTCACTTCTGATTGAATGTAATTAAAAGCTCCTACTCAATTACGCGGTTATGCAAAAATTTCGACATAAGTTTTTCTTTTCCTTTATTTTTTGAAAACTTCTAAATTGATAATCTACTTGGTGTTCCAATCCGATCATCCATGCAAGCGTTTCGAAGCAGATCGAGTTATTTTTGCGATTCAGTTCAGGCAGATTTTCCGCCAAACAGATGATCCGGCGGTCTCAAGTAAGAAGTTCTAATTCTCCGGACAGCAACATCAAGGCCTCCTTGGCATAGCCGGAAGGAAAGCTGTTTATGGAAGTTAGGGCCTCCTTGCAATTATCATTGATTATGGTGCGGATATATGCTTTATAATTGTTCCGATTGATCTCCTGCTCCCACAGCTCCCTCTCTTTTTTACCCCAAAAATTAAGAGAGAGCGTTGCTAAAAGCTTATCCCGGAAAGCACTCGTCTCCAGGATATAGATGAGCGGCAAGGTAAAAGCCATTTTACCCTTTCCCTTCACTAACCAGCGGTATACTCTATTTTCAAACTCAAGAAGATCCGTCTCCATCTGTCGGGCAAGACCCAGATAATGTCCATAATAGGCCAGCAGCTCAATCCTGGAAGGAGGAGCACCGCAACTCCAACCTCCAAGGGCGCAGGAAAGGGCAAAGGGGGAGGCCGATTTATGACTGATCTTGTGCAGGTAGGTTTTGCGATAGGTCGCAGCATCAAAACCGGCCTGCGTTTCCAAAGTCTTCTCCATAAACGAACCTTCCACATTTCTGCAGATTATCTCGGCCATACCCCTTACAAATTCCGGGTATTCGGCAATGAGGGAGAGAGAGAAACTTAATAAATAATCACCGCTCAGGAGTTGCCGGTTGTAGATGTTTTCCCGTTTGGTCTTATCCGTCTCCCGGTAATTGCCTTTCAGCAATTCGTGAATATTTAAAGCCAGATTCAAGGTTTCCAGAGCAGCGCCCATGCGGTACTGTTCTTTTTTAAGGGGCCCGAAAAGTTTGGCGCAGGCCAGAAATAGCAGAGCGGGCAGGCGCTCACTTTTTAAGTATACCAGCTCCATCAATGATGGCTTGAGCGCAGAAGGGCAACCGCCTACAACCCCTTTCAAACAGTGCTCCACTTCCTCCAGGTCCTCTTTCATCGCATCAACAAGATTCCCAAGGACACCATCGTTCCCGATGGTTGCTCGTGATGCCTCTCTGGGTTTGAAATCGATTATCTTTCCTTCCATATATATCCCCTGTAATGTACTTCAAATTCTATTATGCAGTTATGTAAAATATTTTATACGTATTCTTGTTCATTAAACCGTCCTGTGATATAATTTATTAGCTGTAACGGGGCGTGGCGCAGTTTGGTAGCGCGCTTGGTTCGGGACCAAGAGGTCGCAGGTTCAAATCCTGTCGCTCCGACCATTGATAATAAAGGGTTTATTGCCATCGCTATCAACATAATAACCCTTTAAAATAGCCATTTGATACACTTTAATAAAGGCCCGGGAAAGACGCAACTTCCCGGGCCATAATTTTATAAATAAAAGGATCATTTTAAAAATCAGGGAAGCCGAAGATTGCCAAACGTGATCCACCGCTTCCCTTTTCAATTTGGCCATAACGCCCGGCCGCCGTTAATTTTAGTTGATTCCCGGCAAATATCCGCCAGGGTTTACGATCTGCCTTGTTAATTTCCGTTATGTTCTTTTGACGTTCTACCGGAATAGCATATCCCGGCCGCCGGCATTGACGCCTGTCTACTC
>JBASYW010000238.1:0-3379 GCA_049277715.1 Dethiobacteria bacterium
GCTCCCCCTCCGGATCAAAAGATACGACCATGATCGTATCGGTACGGCTCCCGCCGATGCTGTCGGCGTCCAATCCCAGCAAGAGCACGTTTACACTTTTATTTTTTTGCGGAAGCCGGGGGGCCACATAATCTTCACCGTCCTGTGCGGAATGATGGATATTCTGCAACAAGACATAAAAATAATAACCGGCGGCCAGCAGGGCGATAAACATTACTATGAATATAAAATACAGCACTTTAGCCAGCCGGGAAGTTGATTTTTTTTTGGAAGCCACCCTTCTTCTCCTTCCTCTGTGAAACGGAATTTATTTAATATAGATCGGATTGCTATAGATCCAGGGGCGGGGACGCCCCCACTTGGGGCGATGGTAAACCTCCACACGAAAAGTGCCTCTTTCCAATACTTTCAAGATGAGATTGTTATCGGTTTTCTCACACACCGGTTTGCCGTTCTTTATTATTTTAATCAGCGGCCGCCGTCCCGGGGCCTTGATCATCAGCGAAGTGCCCTCCCCGAACTCAAGCTCGGATCCCATATGAACCTTCTTCTCGGCGTTGAATGCCCCGAAATAGAAATCGCGGCTTTGCCCGTAACGATCCAGGCTGATATAACACCGGCCCTCTTGCAGGGCATCGAAAATCTGCCCCCTGGCCTTCTCGAAATTGGCGCTCAACTCCTCCTCAAGCATCACGTAAGTGTTAATCGTGCGGAAGAGATCGACATAGGGAAAGATGATAACCTTGATAAAGCCTAAACGGTGATTGATGGCATGGGCATCGGTGCCGCCTATGGCCACGACCTTCCGCTCTCGGGTCAATTCGTCCCATCGCCTGATCCCTTCATGGGGAGGCCCCTTTTTAACGGGGCCATCGCGATCAAAGAGATACCAGTACAAAATTTTCGGTATGGAAAGTGCCTCCGCCTTCCACTGCGAGCAGTAGTTCCACAGTTCTATCCCCGTATAATTTTCTACGGACCAGTCCGTCCAGGGAAAAGCGGCCCCATCGGTTACCAGCGGTGATCCTGTCTCCACGGGGTGGGCGAGAAAACTGAAGCCCCCCTGTTGATTGACCGCATCAATCGATCTCTGGGGGGTGTCCGTAAAATCATCGATCGGCTCATGAGCGCCCAGAGCCAGCAGGTGGTTGGCCTCTTTGTGCAGTTCCACACCTACGATGACCATCAAACGCCCGTATCTCCTCTCGTCCGCGGCTCCGCCCCGGGTAAGGTGGTCAGTGATGATGACGAAGTCCAGTCCCGCCCTGTTAGCTTCGTTGGCGATCTCTTCTATCGTCCCTGTTCCATCTGAGTAGCTGGAATGAATGTGTATATTACCCGAATAATTGTACATTTACTAACCTCGATAATATTTTGGTAAATATATAATTGTAATTGAGCTCCCATTGCATACAATATGATACTTTGATCTTAAATCCTTCTCTAAAAAAAATAAACTGCAATTAATATAAATTAATAATCGCAGTTTGAATACGAATATGCATTGCCCGTTCCATTATCTCTGTGTATGAGAAACAACAAGCGGAAAAGTATCCTTCCGGTTAAGCAGACCGGCCTCACCTAGGTCTTTAAATACTTGCGCCTCGTAGCCTCCCCCCCTCTGATATGGCGTTCGGCTTTATTGCTGTCCAGTACTTTTTTCACTTCTTTTGCCAGATCACGATTGAGACGTGAAAGTCTTTCGGTTATATCTTTATGTACCGTACTCTTGCTTACCCCGAATTCAGTTGCTACTTTTCTAACGGTTGCCCCAGTTTCCAAAATGTAATAAGAAATCTCCATTACCCTCTGCTCGATGTAACCCTGCACCGGGCGGCCCCCTTTAATATTATCCTTAGCTATTAATATGTCCTGCAGAGTGATTTAATGAATCAATACCGCCATTACGGCAAATATTTTAAGGGGTCCACACTTTTCTGTCCCAGCCGCATTTCAAAATGCAGATAGGGACGATCCAGCCCGCTG
This sequence comes from Dethiobacteria bacterium, assembly GCA_049277715.1. GTDB lineage: Bacteria > Bacillota > Dethiobacteria > DTU022 > PWGO01 > JAAYSV01. The sequence goes on from JBASYW010000238.1 coordinate 1,987, forward strand.
TCGAGAATAGCCTTTCGTCCTACCCTGCCGATAATCCGCCCTCCCTCAACACCATCCCCCGGCTGAACGGTTATCTCCGCCAGGCTGCCATAGAACGTATAAACATCATCGACATGTTTTATAAGGACAGAAGTACCATACAGAGCATCGTGCTTCTTGACTTCGATAACCTCTCCTTCTGCAGAAGCGATGACGGCGGTGCCTTCGGGAACGCAGATGTCGATACCCTTGTGTATGCGTGTGTTGGTAACTCCCTTGGAATTGAAGCTTATCGCCTCTCCGAATTCTGTTTCCACGTTGTCCGCGCCGCCCTCAACGGGCCAGAGCAGCTCAATGTTTACCGTTTTATCGGTGCCGGTCGTGGTCACATCCGTCATACCGTCCGCACCGTCCGTGCCATCCGGGCGCGGATTCGTGACCGCCTCAGGGTTATCGTCACCATCGGTATCACCATCGGTAGGCCCGGGGCGAGAATCCTTTTCATCTTCATCTTCATAATGAGCATTCTTTACGGATTCTTCCTTCCCCAGCGGGATCTCGGGATAGTAACTTTTGGCCTTCCATAAAAATATTCCCGTCAATAACAACGTCACTACCAGATACACGGCGCCAATCTTGAAGTAGAGAGGAACTTTTTTTACTTTCCGGCCCCACCTTTTAAGGACCTCGACGGCCGCCCCGGTATTTTTCTTCCATCTCTTCCATCCCGCCATTAAATAATTGATTATTCTGTTTAATTTTTCTTTCACCGGATATCACCTCAAAAGCATAGTATATCCAGTAAAGATTTTATTTATTCCCCGGACGGAACCGTTTATTGGGGCTCTTTTTTTACATCGGAATATAAAGCTTTTATGTTGACGCCGGGATAATAAAAACGGATGATCTCTCTGTAACCGAACCCGCTTTTTCCCATCCCGTCGGCCCCGTACTGGCAGAGACCGGCCCCATGGCCAAAGCCGCTGTTTTGAAAGAGCAGGCCTTCATCATTTAGCTGTACGCTAAAAGCGGCGGAAGGCAGGTTGAACAGGGCGCGGGCCTCGGACCCGGTAAATCTGCGGTCGCCGAGGCGTAAAACAGAGACTCTTTTTCCGGGGGTAAGCTCCTCTATCTCCACGGCCGTTTCTCCTGCAGAAGCAAAGACGGGAAGATCGCCGTCTTCCGGATTCAGGAGGGCCGCCTCTTCATGGGTTACCGTCTTCTTGGTCCGGTAATGGGGTGAATGGCGGCAGAAATTACACTCCTTGCTCTTTAAATACGGCAGCTCCGACCCCGCCCATAAGGCCGCGGCATCTTCCGTCCGGCCGCCGCAGGTGGAATGATAACAGGAGTTGATCAATTCATCGTTATAGGTGATCACCTCTCCGGCCGTGTCCCAAACCGCCCGGTAAAC
>JBASYW010000239.1:0-6445 GCA_049277715.1 Dethiobacteria bacterium
GTATCGGACTCATCATCATCGATACCATCTTCAAAGATCCCGGGGCGCCTGTTATAGCGACCCACCTCCTGCCAAAAATCTTCTGCATCCTGGCTTGGAGATTGAGGCATGATTTTTCTGTTAAAGGGAGGTTCGATCAACTCTTCCTCAATGGGACGTCCACTGCCAAATTGTTTTTCTTCTTCTTCTTGACAGTGAATACATAACCTCACAGAGGGTAGAGCCTCAAGCCTCTCTTCCATAATTTCCTGTCCGCAATGCTCACAGATACCATAACAGCCCGATTCTAGTTTGGCAAGAGCCAGTTCAATATTGTTTAATAGATATGATTGCTTCTCTCTTACGGATAGATCCTTACTCCTTTCAAATAATTCCGAACCCAGGTCCGCGGGATGATTATCGGCCAGCGACAGTTCATCCACATTATCGCGCAGAGAGATACTCCTGCCTATCCCCTCCTCTGCATATAGTTGATCCTGCAATCTTTGCTTCTCTTTAATTAAATACTCTTTTATGGCTTCTTTGTCCAGCATGTCTTTTGTCATTGCCTTCAACTAATTCATGATTATAAATGTTCCTGAACGATTTTGACCAGATCGGCAATGAAATCTCCGATCAGAGGCAGGTTCAACACCATCATACGCTGCAGGATATAAATTACCAGAGCAGCGAAGAAAGTGGCCCCGAGGGCAAACCCCAGCCCTCTGGCCAGGCCGGCTGCAAAATTGATCTTCATAAACCTTCCGGGATCATTTATCAGACTGATATATTCGGCCATGTTTAACCTTTCAATATCCTGAGAAAGTTTTTGGATACGGCTGATCAATGTTTGTTGCACCGGCAACTCTGTATTTTCTCTTTCTTCCGGATCTAACCGTGTTTCATCCATCCCGCCGATCTCCTTAATATTTTGTACAAAACATCAAAAAACATACTTACTCTTTTACCGCCAGTTTCATCACCACGTCTTCACAACGGGAACATATCCCCTTCTCCCCGACAGTATCGCGGAAAGCCCAACAGCGCAAACATTTCTTGTTATTGCTTTTCACCACCTTTACGGCCAGGGGCAGCCTGTCGCTGCGCCAAGCTTCTTCCGGTATTGTCTCCATGCCCTTCCTCAGATCAAAATCCGATACGATCAGGAGGTTGGCCAGATCATCCTTGAAAGGCAGAAGCCCCGTGTATATCTCATCTTCTCCCCATAATATTATTTCCGCTTCAAGAGTATCTCTGATCTCCTTCCGGTTGCGAGCCAACTCCAGTGCACGTAAAACCTCATTCCTTGCTTCAAGCAGATGCTCCCACCTCTCCAGCAACCCTTGATCTAAATATCGTTCTTCCACAGATGGCCAGTTTGCCAGCTGAATACTTTTCTCTACCTGTCCCGGCATACACTGCCATAGCTCCTCGGCCGTAAATGTCAGGATGGGAGAGATGAGTAAACTTAACTGCTTCAGGATATAGAACATCACCTCCTGGGTAGCCTTTCTGGAAATGGAATGAGGATGAGAACAATATAATTTATCTTTATTTATATTCAGATAAAAGTTACTCATATCCACTACGCAGAAATTATGGATGGCGTGAAATACCTGGTGATACTCATATTCCTCGTAAGCACGGGTCACTTTTTGAATTAATATCTGCATTCTGGCCAGTACCCAGCGATCAAGCTCATCCAACCGGTCGTAAGGGATGCCCGCTGCCGTCAGTTCAAAATCAAAAAGATTTCCCAGCAGAAACCGGGAGGTATTACGAATCTTGCGGTAAACCTCGACCAGCTGCTTGAGAATATCACCCGATAGATGAACATCTTTGGTAAAATCGGCGGAAGAGACCCACAATCTTAGAATATCGGCGCCATAATCTTTAATAATTTCATCCGGAGAAATTACATTGCCCAGTGATTTGGACATCTTTTTACCTTCGCCGTCAACAACCCATCCGTGGCTGATAATAGCCCGGTACGGCGGCTCTCCTTTTACGGCCACCGAGGTCAGCAGCGAGGACTGAAACCAGCCGCGGTACTGATCGCTTCCCTCCAGATAGAGATCGGCCGGCCAGCGCAGGTCTTTGTGGTTCTCACAGACAGCTATATGGCTGGAACCCGAGTCAAACCATACATCCATGATATCTTTCTCTTTCCGGAATTCTTTCTTTCCGCATTTTCCGCATACGGTACCCGGGGGCAGAATCTGTTCGGCATCATATATAAACCAGGCGTCCGATCCCTCTTTTGCAAATAAAGATTGCACCGCACCGATGGTCTGATCATTAATTATCGGTTCGGCACATGATTGGCAATAAAAAATGGGGATGGGCACCCCCCAGATCCGCTGTCGGGAGATACACCAGTCCTGGCGGTCATTGACCATATTGTAGATCCGTTCCTCGCCCCATTGGGGATACCAGTTCACCTTCTGAATGGCCTGAAGAGCTTCCTTCCGAAAACCTTTGATGGAGGCAAACCATTGTTCGGTAGCCCGGAAGATAACCGGCTTCTTGCATCGCCAGCAGTGGGGATACTGATGTTGTATCGTAACCGATTTTAACAAAGATCCTTCCCGAGCCAGAGTATTTAAAACTTCCGCGTTTCCCTGATCATAACGAAGCCCCGCGAATTTCCCGGCTTCGTCGGTATAGTAACCGCGGTCATCGATAGGACTCAAGATCTCCAACCCGTAGTTAACACCTATCTCGTAGTCCTCCAGCCCGTGCCCGGGAGCAATATGAACCAGGCCGGTACCTTGTTCAAGGGTGACAAATTCGGCGGACATTACCAGAGGAGACTCCCGTTGAAAAAGTGGGTGAATACACTTTATCCCTTCAAGTTCCGAGCCCTTGAACCTTTTCAAAACAGTCCACTCCTGTTCCAAGGCCTGCAATACATCCATCCACAGACCTTCGGCCAAAATATAGAGCTCATCGCCTGCATCAGCCACCACATAATCCAACCCGGGATTAAGCGCAATAGCCAGATTGGCCGGGATGGTCCAGGGGGTTGTAGTCCAGATCAGACAGAATATCGGCCGGGGATCAGCGGTTATTCTATTTTGGGAGGCGGCGGATACCGGAAATTTTACATATATGGAATGGGATCTGTCATCTTCATACTCTATCTCCGCTTCAGCCAGCGCTGTCTCACAATCAGGGCACCAGTAAACAGGTTTCAGCCCTTTATATATAAAACCTTTTTTGGCCATTGTGCCGAATACTTCGATCTGTTTAGCCTCAAAGTAAGGGTCAAGCGTGATATAGGGGTTTCCCCAGTCTCCCCTGACCCCCAAACGATAGAACTGCTCCCGCTGGACATCCAGGTATTCCAGGGCATAATCCCTGCAGAGCTTTCTAAACTCAAGGGGAGGGAGTTCATCTCTCCTTATTTTTTTCTGTCTGATGACCTGAAGTTCGATCGGCAGCCCGTGGGTATCCCAGCCGGGAACATAAGGAGAATCCATCCCTTTCATCGTGGAATATTTTATGATGATGTCCTTTAAAACTTTATTGAGAGCAGTCCCCATGTGTATCTTCTCGTTGGCATATGGGGGACCATCATGCAGAATAAACAACGGCGCCCCTTTTCTATGTTCACGCACCAGCCGGTAGATATCTATGTCTTCCCAAAACTTCAGAATGCCGGGCTCTTTACGCGGAAGATCTGCGCGCATGGCAAAATCCGTCCGTGGTAAGTTCAGGGTTTTATTGTAGTTCATTATTTATTCTCCTTTTTTTAATGATTATAAATTTATACCATATAAAAAATCCCATCCCTCTCCAGTCAGGGACGAGATTATTTCCCGCGGTACCACCCTTGTAGCCGTTAACAAACGACCCCTTTAAATAACCTTTAACGAGGTTAACCGTCCGGCACTACTCTTCTCCCCTGTAACAACAAGAAGATTTTCGCACCCGAAACTCCCAGGAGATTTTCAAAAGACAAGATTTCAACGGTTCTCACCCGTCCCGCTTCTCTGTACAAATCAGTGTCTTCTACTGCCCTGTTCATCGTTATTAAATCATATACTATTATTATTGACGATATCCCGAACCATTTATTCTTCGCTCTGCGGGATGGATAAAGAATCGGACCAATCTTCCATCTCCAGCGTAGATAACTGCGCTTCTATAAAAGAGCGAAAGCGCATTTTAAAGACCTGGACCTGTTTGTGCAGATCCTCATGCTCGGCCAATATACGGCTGGCCTGATAACGGGAATCCTCGATAATTCGCTGTGCTTCCCTCTCCGCCTCCTTGCGGATCAATTCCGATTCCCTCTTGGCGTTCTGCTTGACATCATCCGCCGCTTCCTGCGCCACCAGAATCGCATTATGTACTGTTTCTTCCAGTTTCTCGTAATTTTTTATCTTATCGGAAAGATGAGCGATTTCATCCTGCAACTGATTGTTCTCCTGTAGCAACGCTTCATATTCATTGTTGACACGTTGCGCTTCCATCTCTGATTCCCGTTTAATCTCTTCCGCTTCTCGCTTAATTCTTTCTGCATCCTGTCTGATTACTTCCGCTTCCTGCCTTGCATCGGCCAGAATTTCTTCCGCCGCTTCCTGTGACCGGGCTACTGCAATCTGGATTGTCTCCTCGATCTTATCAAGCCCTTTACTTTCTTTGGTAAGATTATGAACCTGGGCACGCAAGTCTTCATTTTCACGTTGCAACAACAGATTTTCCTGATTGAGGCGCTCGATCTCCCTTTCCCCTTCTTCACGAATCTGGTGGATCTCCTCCTGAACATTCAATTTAAATTTTTCTGCGTTCTCCTTTGCCTCGAGGGTATCTTTCTTGGCATTTTCTTCGATCTGCTGATAATATTTGCGCTCTTCGTTCAATTTATTTAACTGCTCACGCAGGACATTATTCTCCTGCAAAATACCATCGTATTCCAGAGCTATGGTCTCAAGGAATTCATCAACATCATCCATGTTATATCCTCTGAATGCCCGTTCAAATTCTCGGTTATGGATATCATGTACTTCTAAAGCCATATCATACCTCATCCCTTCTTAAATTAATTAATTATTCGACATACAGGAATTCTAATCCTTCCATTTAACTATAAAATTTTTTTAGAATAATATAACATCTTCCCTTTCGGCTCTTACCCGGCAACGATTCAATGATGAAGGTCCCTCTTCGGCCGATCATGATCATATCCTTCTCTTTCAGTTGGGAAGAAGGGCTTGATTCGATCTTCCAGTTTACTTGAACCAGGCCTTCTTTTATGGTGTTGACCGCTCGTGCTCTGGAGATCCCCAGAGCCAGACTGATAACCGCATCAAGTCTCATGGAGGCAACAGTACCTTTGATGATTTTGAAACCTGGGCGGTCAAAACTATTTATAAGAAGGGGTTGGAATTCCGTAAGTCTCTCCACCTTCACTTTTTCCGAACCGACCCTGTTTAAACGGGTAATTAGCGTTGATGAGATCTCTTCGGTAACAAATACCCCGGCCCCTTGCTCCTCCTCATCCCGCAGAAAATCACCGATCATATCTTCTTCTGCTCCGGCGGCATAAAGAGATTGCAAAAGCTCATATTCAAATTTGTCATCCGGGGAAAAATCACCGGTGAGGGATAACAGAACCACCGGAGGTAGCTCGGCATCGTTTCCCCCGGCCGGCCATGCCTTAACCCGCACCCTCCTGGCTTCGGGATATCCGCCGTATGCACTGTAACGTATGCCCGGATGGTGCCAAAATACTTCTTCCGTCATCTGCCGCCGATAGGGAGTTAAAAAACCGGATATCCATACCTTCTTATCCTCATGCAGCTTTCTGACCTCCTCCATCAGATATTTAACCCATCTCCGGTCATTCTCTTCACTGTAACGGGATAAAATTTGATCTAGTGACAAAAGACCATCGCTCCTTCTATACCGGGACCTTATTTACGGCTATTAATTCCGTTTTCCCGAAAAAGTGCAGCCTGCAGGTCGAGGTAGTATCACCCTAAAAATGGATCCAGGTTTCGATGATAAAGCGAACCAGATAGATTAATAACAAAGCGATTACGGGAGAGAAATCAAGTTGAACCCCGCCGCCCGCCCGCAAAGAAGGGAGCAACCCCCTTAGCGGTTTAAAAAGAGGCTCGGTAATTTTCCATAAAAAACGATACAGGTTATCAATAAATTCACTTCTGCCGAAACCTTGACCGCTCACCAGAAAGGAAAGGATTATCCGCCCCAGAATAATGTAAGAATAAATATTGATCAGCAGAACAAGGGTATTCTTTACTGGAATTTCAAAATACCTCCTCCGGATAATGTTCAGCGGGCTCCAAATAGGGCCGTGCCGATCCGCACCATATTTGCGCCTTCCTCGACGGCGATATGAAAATCATTGGTCATCCCCATGGACAGATATTTTAATTCAATTCCCGGAATTCCGATCTTCTCTTTTAGCTCCCGTACCTGGCGGAAAATCGGTCTG
>JBASYW010000240.1:0-1709 GCA_049277715.1 Dethiobacteria bacterium
GTATTAACATTGTTAATTGCCATCTGTTAAAATTAAGGGGGCTTTGGGAATGCTTTGAGCTACTTCTTTGCAACTGATATTTTCCAGCTTGTTTAATATCTCTCGGATATATCTTCTTCCTAAAATGGAGGAAAACCATTTGTTTTTGACGAATTAGAGTAGGTATGCAAATCTTTAATTTTCTGAATAGGAGGTGGTTCTGGTTCGTCACAATATTTTTTCAGGGTATTTTTATTATTAAAAGAAGAATTTGGGGGTGGTAAAGAGTGACACCGAAAACGTTTGAACGTGGGGCATTCATCTCACACTACAAGGAATATACAGAACATAAGCCGATAACGACCATCTCTCTGCCTGAAGAGGTGGTAATTCCCCTGCACCAACATACAGGGGCACCCTGTTCATCGCTGGTTGCGGTCGGCGATAAAGTTAAAACAGGGCAGAAGATAGGTTCCAGCGATGCTTTTGTCAGTGCGGCTATCTTTTCCAGCGTGGATGGTGAGGTAATCGCCATTGAACCCCGCCCATATTTTACGGGGACGAACGTCAACAGTGTAGTGATTAAGGTGGATTCCGAGCAGGAAGAGCCGCAATGGAAGGACAATGACATCGATAAGGTTAGCGTAGACCAGATCAAGGAATATATCAAGGAAGCAGGAATAGTGGGGATGGGAGGGGCGGCTTTCCCCACCCATGTTAAATTAAGTCCCCCGAGATCTATCGATGCTGTAATTATCAACGCTTGTGAGTGCGAGCCTTTCCTGACCTGTGACCACCGCAATATGTTGGAGATGCCCGAAGCGATGATCGAGGGCACCAAATTGATCGCCAAGGTAGTTGGTGCGCCCAGGATTTATTATGGGATTGAAATCAACAAGCGTGATGCCATTGAAGTAATCAGGAACAAGATTTCCGGTGAGAAGAATATGGAAGTTGTCGAGCTGGACGTCAAGTATCCCCAGGGTTCCGAGAAACAGCTGATCAAAGCGGTGATGGATCGCGAAGTGCCTCCCGGGAAACTGCCGTTTGATGTCGGCGTCGTTGTGCAGAACGTGGCCACGGCGATCGCTGTTTATGAGGCGGTAAGATTCGAGAAACCTTTATATGAAAGAGTGCTGACCGTCAGCGGTGACGGGATCGTCAAGCCGGGAAATATCAAAGCAAGGATAGGGACATACATCGGTCATATCATCGAGCAATGCGGTGGATTAAAGGTTGATGGGAAAACCGAAGCTACGGCCAAGGTAATTATGGGTGGACCGATGACCGGTTGGGCTCAGTCCCGTCTTGATATACCTATAATAAAGGGTACAAGCGGCATACTGGTCTTTAGCGCGGAGATGTTTACCGATCCTCAGCATCTGTCCTGCGTCCGCTGTGGGAGATGTGTCGACCATTGTCCGATGGGGCTTTATCCGAATTATATCGGCACCTATGCGGAAACCGGCAGATACGATTCGGCGGTGGAGTGGGGCGCCATGGACTGTTTTGAATGCGGGGTTTGTGTTTATGTCTGTCCTTCAAACAGGCCGATTGTGCAGTTTGTTCGACAAACCAAGCAACACATGGCTGCAAAGAGAAAATAAAGATTATCAGCTAAATCTGATTATAGATAAATTGTTCTGAGGAGGGATTTGGAGTTGGACAAAGATTTAAGGCTTATTACATCGCCGTCTCCACATTTACGTTCCGGGGAAACAGTATCCGGC
>JBASYW010000241.1:0-5490 GCA_049277715.1 Dethiobacteria bacterium
GATATAATGATGGCAATTAAAAGCCCCTGTAATATAGCCAAAAAGAAAACAGCACCCTGTTTTTCAGGGTAAGTAACTTCCCTTAAATTCCCCTGATTATAAGCCATAAATTCCACCTCCTGGAGGATATTATCTAGCCTGCTTTCTCCTGTTGGTAGAATTTATGCCCTTGTACCATTTTTTATGCCCTGATATTTTTACTCCGTCAATACGGAATCGATACCGTGGCGGTTAAGTTTAATATTAACATTATCGGCAATGCGTATTGATAATGTGTCATCCTGAATCTCCTTTATTACACCATGTATACCCCCGATGGTAACGATCCTGTCTCCTTTTTTAAGGTTGTTGAGCATCTCCTGGCGTATTTTTTGCTGCTTCTGCTGGGGTCTGATCAACAGAAAATAAAAGAGAACCAGCAACAGAATAAAAGGTAAAAACATGGATAGGTTTTCAAGTCCCGGCATCTATGACACCCCTTTCTGATACTTTTTTTAAGCCTTTCTACCCTCCCATACCGGATTGCACCTGCTCCAATCCCCGTTTTTTATAGCCTCTCTTATCCTTAGCATATATTTTTCCAAAAAATAAAGATTATGATACGTTGTAAGCCTGAACCCCAGGATCTCATTGGCGTTTATTAAATGACGAAGATATGAGCGGGAATAATTCCGACAGACATAACATGTACATCCCGGCTCGAGCGGCTGCGTATCCGACACATATACCGCGTTTCTTATATTAAGATAACCCTCATTTACAAATACTCTTCCGTTGCGGGCCATCCTCGTCGGCAGAACACAGTCGAAGATATCCACACCATATCTTACTCCCTGAAAAAGAGCGTCGGGTGACCCCACCCCCATCAGATAACGGGGACGATCCTCCGGCAACAGGGGCACCGTATAATCCAATGTTTCATACATCAGTTCTTTGGGTTCACCGACACTAAGTCCGCCGATGGCATATCCGGGAAAATCCATCTCCAGAAGCTCATAACTGCTCCGTTCCCGAAGATCCCTGTACACCCCTCCCTGCACTATGCCAAAGAGGGATTGATCTTCACGGCGCAGATGTTGTGCTTTGCAGCGTTTGGCCCAGTTCGTGGTCCTGTGCACCGCCTCCTCCACCTCAGCATGATCGGAAGGATAAGGAGGGCACTGATCAAAAGCCATGATGATATCCGCACCAAAGATATTCTGAAGACGCGTGGCCCTCTCCGGGCTCATAAAGTGGGTGGAGCCATCCAGATGTGAACGGAATATTACCCCTTCATCCGTAACCTTCCGGAACCCCTCCAAACTGAAAACCTGAAACCCTCCGCTGTCGGTTAATATTGAGCCGGGCCACCCCATAAATCGGTGCAACCCTCCATGTCGTGCTATTATTTCCGCTCCGGGGCGGAGGAAAAGATGATATGCATTGCTCAGTATCATTTGCACGCCTATCTCTCTCAGTTCCCCGGGTGAGATTGTCTTTACCGTCCCCTGAGTTCCTACGGGCAGAAAGGCGGGCGTCTCGATCCGGCCGTGGGGTGTACTTATTATCCCCAGACGGGCAGAAGTCGTTGCACATTTCTTTATGATTTTGAACTCTATTGCCATATACCCACCCCAAACAGTATCAGCTTATATCAGCAAGAAAAAGGTGTCAAATAAATTATAATACAAGCATTGCATCCCCAAAGCTATAAAAACGATATCTTTTTTGCACAGCCTCATGGTATATCTGCATAACCTCATTCTTGCCGGCAAAGGCGCTTACCAGCATCAAAAGGGTGGAACGCGGCAGATGGAAGTTGGTCAGCAAGGCATCGGTGATCCGAAATGAATACCCCGGGTAAATAAAGAGATCCGTCCTTCCTTCTCCCTGTAAGAGACGTCCTTTTTCATCAACATTGGACTCCATCGCTCGACAGGAAGATGTACCCACCGCGATTACTCTCCCTCCTCTATCTCTGGTCCGGTTAACTTCCTCCGCAGCTTCTGCAGAGATTGTATAGTTTTCAACGTGCATCACATGTTCTCTGATATCATCGGTTTTTACCGGTTGAAATGTAGCCGCACCGATATGTAAAGTAAGAAACACCCAACGGATATTTCTTTTTATTAGCTGTTTAAACAGATCCTCCGTAAAATGAAATCCTGCTGTCGGTGCCGCTACCGATCCCTCAATTTTCGAATATACGGTCTGGTAACTCTCGGGGTTATCCAGATCTTTTTTGATGTATGGCGGAAGCGGTACCTTCCCGATGAGGTGGAGGATGCTTTCCAGAGGTCTATTCCCTCCAAAAGAGATTATGCGGTGACCGTTATCCACTATTTCTTCCACCACCGCTTCCAGCCCATCGAGGATGATACTGCTTCCCGGAAGCGCCCTTCGTCCGGGCCTGACCAGCGTTTCCCACCTTCCGTCAGCAAGTTTTCTCAACAAGAAAACTTCGATTTTACCGCCGGTCCCCGGCTTCCTGCCGATCAGGCGGGCAGGTATTACCCTGGTATTATTCAATACGAGAAGATCCCCTTCTCTCAGGAACGAGGGCAATTCATAAAAAAAAGAATGTTCTAAATCTCTGTTTTTACGTCTGAAAACCAACAGGCGAGATCGGTCACGCTCAGTCAATGGTTCCTGAGCTATCAGCTCCGCAGGCAGAAGGTAATCATATTCCGCCAGTTTGTAACTATCTCCGTTGGATAATTTTATCTTTTCTATCTGCTCCGCCACCTTACCTGTTTTAACGCCTAAAAAATATATTTATCAATATCGACAGTACAATACTGATCACTATACCCGAGACCAATGGAAAGTAAAAAACAAAATTCCCCTTTTGAATCCAGATATCTCCCGGCAGGCGTCCAAGACCAAATCTGCCCAAAAAGAAAAAAATGACCCCCGTCAATGCAATCAGGCCTCCGATTACCAACAATATCTTGCCCAGCATCTCCGTATCGATCACTTATCTTATCACTCCTTGAATTCAATCTTCAAAAAACAAAACCGGATGTTCAATCAAAGAGCCGATCCTGTCCGGACCGGGGTTCAGGATAATTGAAGATAACGATATGCCTCTCTGGTGGCCACCCTCCCCCTAGCGGTCCTTTTTATAAATCCCAGTTTCATCAGGTAAGGCTCATAGACATCTTCTATCGTCTCCGTCTCCTCACTGATTGATGCAGCCAGAGTATCGATGCCCACCGGTCCGCCTTCAAACTTTTCAATTATTACCGTCAGCAAGCGCCGGTCAATCTCATCCAGTCCATGGCGATCAAGCTCCAGCATATCCAGAGCCTGACGGGCTACGTCGGCAGAGATATCCCCTGCGGCCTTCACCTGTGCAAAATCTCGTACCCGACGCAGCAAACGGTTGGCAACACGTGGTGTGCCGCGAGATGAACAGGCCAGAGCATAGGCTCCCTCTTCCGATATTTCCAAACCCAGTATCTTCGCTGATCGCTGAATTATCTTGACGATATCGCCAATTTCATAAAAATCCAATCGATCAATGACCCCAAAACGGTCGCGCAACGGCGATGAAAGCATACCCGCACGCACCGTGGCTCCAATCAGGGTAAAAGGAGGCAGTTCCAGCCTTAAAGAACGAGCTCCGGGCCCCTTTCCTATTATTATATCCAATGCTGAATCTTCCATAGCCGGATACAGTATCTCTTCCACATAGCGATTCATCCGATGTATCTCATCAATAAAGAGCACATCTCCCGCCTCCAGATTGGTCAGTAGAGAGGCCAGATCTCCCGGCCTCTCCAAAGCCGGGCCTGAAGTTACTCTAAGATTTACGCCCATCTCCCGGGCAATGATATGCGACAAAGTGGTTTTGCCCAGGCCGGGAGGTCCATAGAGCAGAACATGATCCAGCGACTCTTTTCTCTCCCGTGCCGCCTGTATGTAAATGGCCAGTTTTTCTTTAACCTTTTCCTGGCCAATAAACTCATCGAGTGTCAGCGGCCTTATACTATGCTGAAAGCTGTCTTCTTCCTGCATCTTTGATGAGACAATCCTTTCTTTCAACTGCTTACCTCCCTATTTTTGTTAACGGGAAGCCAACTTCTTTAACGCGAATTTAACCAACTCCTCGGTTGTAGAAGCCTCCTCCTCGGCGCAAATACGGTTTAAAATCGGCAGTGATTCGGCGCGGGTATACCCCAAACTGCCAAGAGCTCTAAGTGCTTCCTCTTTGGGACTTATTTGGGGAACACCGGTCGTTTTCACACGCAGATCTTCCGGGACGGGGATTACCTGCTGCAATTTTTCTTTTAACTCCAGAACCAGACGCTGCGCCAGTTTTTTCCCTATTCCAGGGATAATGCAGAGTGCCTCTATATCACCCTCAAGTATTGCTCTATAAAATTCGGCAACTGAAACCGCCCCCAGTACAGAGAGCCCCATGCGTGGTCCAAATCCCGGCACACCGATGATGAGATCGAAAAGATTCCGCTCTTCAATCGTGCAAAATCCGTAAAGATTTATCCCATCTTCCTTGATAATCAGACGGGTAAAAAGATTGAGTTCCGCTCCAGCCTGCCAGTCCTGTTTCTCATAGTAAGATAGAGGAACATCAACCCTGACACCTATACCGCCAACCCCGACAGTAATCCAGCCGGGTTCTTTATCGGAAATTGCCCCTTTTATGTAGTCAATCAATTTTGGATCTCCTCTCCACGGTCTCTGCCCACCTGCTCTGCTGTAAATGACAGAGACAGACAGCAAGGGCATCCGACTCGTCATCATGGCGAAAAGTATGCTTGAAAATATTCAAGTGAATTTTAACCATCTTCTCCACCTGATCTTTCGTGGCCCGTCCATACCCTGCTACCGTCTGCTTGATCTGGAGCGGCGTATATTCAAATACTTCAAGATCGTATAACGAAGCAGCAAGTAATATTACCCCCCTTGCTTCTCCGACTTTGATGGCCGTGGTAACATTTTTATTAAAGAAAATTTTTTCCATAATCAATGCATCGGGCTTATATTCTTTGATAAGAGCATCGACGGCAATATGAATAGTCTTCAGGCGATCCGGTATACTCATCCTCTTTTCTGTACAGATACAACCGGAATCAATGCGACTATATTCTCTCCCTGCCATTTCCTCAACGATACCATAACCAATAAGAGCCAGCCCCGGATCGATACCGATTAGACGCATATATCCATTCTCTCTTTCCCTGAATTCATCTATAATTTTATTCTTTAAATCCTTCCCCGAATCCTTCCCGTACATAAAATAAGCCGGACAACGAGGTATCCCCGCTCTTTATTTGTTGTAATAACAATCAAAGCACGGAATACAACTTTCCGGCATAAAAATTAACATTTTTTCTCTCTATGACGAGAAGTTCTCCAATAGCTCGATCATCTCTTCGTTGCTGTAAAATATGACCCCTTGATCGAGGGCTTCCTTATCAATATCCTTTACCTCAATCTCCAGTTCTTCTATCAGTACTCCTTTGGGGGGCACCCCTCTAAACTTCG
>JBASYW010000242.1:0-1889 GCA_049277715.1 Dethiobacteria bacterium
GCTCTATACGGTAATGGATGGTGATACACTCTATCTGATCTCCATCAGGTTTGATGTGCCGCTGGTCGATCTTATCAATGCCAACCCTCAGATTACCAACCCGAATATAATTTATCCCGGCCAGATCATCTGTATTCCCGGAGAGCTCCGGATATATACGACCGGGCCTCTGGCCATTGACCCTGAAATACAGCGTTATGTCGGCGTCGTGGTCCAGAATAATTCAACCACTTCCATAACCTGCAACGTCAAATTATTTGATAAGGATGTATGCCCTAAATTATTGGCTTATAATAATTCCGGCATTGAATTAAGTCCGGGATGTTCAAGTCCGGCATTGATTGATCTCGAATTATTAAACGTTTTCTTCTACGAGGTCAGGGTAGAAGCTCCTTCAAATGCCAATATACTTGCCGCCGTCTATGGGCTTACCGAGACATTTGGGGTAGTGGCCGCCAATACGCTGCGCCATTCAGAGCTGATTCTGCTCGTCCCAAAAGAGTCCACCATCGTCACTTTTCAGAAGAAGGGGATCAAGAAGCAAAAGGGCGGTTGGAAAATGTAGCCGGCAGCCGATAACCCATCGGGCCGGGTTGGCTGTTGTTATTGTGCCAATTGTAAGCAGGGCGGCAGGTTATATCGGGATCAGGTTACGGCATTTACCGTTCTTCCGGCCAGAAACTGTTTTAAATTATTGATGGCGATATTCATCAGGCGCTCTCTGGACTCCTTCGGCGCCCATGATATATGCGGGGTAATGATGCAGTTTCTGGCAGCAAGTAAGGGATTGTCCTTTCCCGGCGGTTCCCGGGAGAGGACATCCAATGCCGCCCCGGCTACCTTTTTGCTGTTCAGTGCCGTGGCCAGATCTTCTTCGTTAATCAGGGGCCCTCGCGATGTATTGATGATCATCACGCCATCTTTCATTCCGGCGATGGTATCTTTGTTGATCATGCCTTCCGTACTATCAAGCAGGGGACAATGAAGGGTGATGATATCCGAACGTGTAAGCAGCCGGTCCAGTTGCACATATTGCAAAGTTTCACTTTCCAGTGTATGGTCCGGTTGCACATCATGGGCCAGTACATTCATGCCCAAAGCCTGTGCGATCTTCCCCACCGCCTGCCCGATACGTCCGAAACCGATGATGCCCATGGTTTTTCCCGCCAGCTCGATAAGGGGATAATTCCAGAAACAGAAATCGGGAGAATTTATCCAGGCACCCTTTTTTACTTCCTCGCTGTGGGCCCAGACATGATGACACATCTCCAGCAGCAATGCAAAAGTCATCTGTGCTACTGCGTTCGTTCCGTAAGCGGGTATATTGGTCACCGTAATTCCCTTTTTCTTTGCGGCCGCCATATCAACCACATTGTAGCCGGTAGCCAGCACACCCACATATTTGATATGGGGTGCTTGCTCAAATATATTTTCGGTCAGAGGTGTTTTGTTGGTCAAGACGATCTCGGCATTGCCTATCCTCTCTATGATCAGGTCTTCCGGAGTCCGGTCATATACTTCCAGTATACCGATCTGCTCCAGCCCTTCCCATGAAAGATCGCCGGGGTTCAGTGTATATCCATCCAGCACCACAATTTTCATTTTTTGCACCTCACCTTTATGTCAAGGGATCTATCCCATTGACATAAATTATTTATGGGGGCCGTGCTCCCATCTTTCCCTGCCCGGTTTGGTCATAAAAGAAATTTCCGTTTGACGCCTGAACAGTAATAGAGTACTACAATTTTAACTTTTTAGCACCCCATCATTTTTCTGATATCAAATAGACAGCCCCTTGGATGAAGAGAGAAGAAAATAAAAAATGGCCCGGAGGAAGAAGATGAGCGAAAATTTAACGGCTCTTTCCGGGCAAATGCTATATTATGAGG
>JBASYW010000243.1:0-4238 GCA_049277715.1 Dethiobacteria bacterium
GCTAAGCACCGAACCGTTCGACTTGCATGTGTTAAGCACGCCGCCAGCGTTCGTCCTGAGCCAGGATCAAACTCTCCAGTTTAATCCATTAAAACAAAAAACTCATTAAGGTATCGCTAAAAAGCGAAAACCCAAAAAATACGAAACAATGACTCGCCCTGTTCAATTTTCAAAGAACGCTTCGCCTTAATCGGCATTACCGTTAAATTAAGACGACCTTTGTATATTATCACGCTCTTTTTTAATTGTCAACAAAATTAATGATGTTTTTTGATTAATTAATTGAGATAATGTTTAACCGCGTGGTTTTAAGGTCGGGAATAGAATGACGTCACGAATCGAAGCAGACCCCAGGAGGAGCATGATGAGTCGATCTATCCCTATCCCCAACCCTCCGGCAGGAGGCATACCATATTCCAGTGCCGTAAGGAAATCTTCATCCATCATATGTGCTTCTTCATCGCCTCTCTCTCGACGGGCAATCTGGGCTTCAAACCTTTCCCGCTGAGCAAGGGGATCATTGAGCTCCGAGAAAGCATTGGCGATCTCTTTCCCGTCGACAAAAGCCTCAAATCTGTCTGTAAAACGCGGATCATCCTGATTTGTTTTTGCCAGCGGTGAGATCTCCACCGGATAACCAATAACAAAAACAGGCTGCTCCAACCTTTCCTCACAGACGTTCTCGAAAATGCATGAAAGTATATGCCCCCAACTATCATGCTTCTCCATGTCAAGGTCAATTCCCAGAGCAAGGGCTTCCTTGTACGCCTGATGCCGATCCTTGATCCGGGTGAAATCCACCCCGGCATATTTTTTTACGGCATCGACCATACTGATCCGTGGCCAGGGCGGAGTAAAATCAAATTCCTTATCCTGATGCACGATCCTGGTCTTGTTAAAGAGACGAAGGCAGAGCTGGGAAACCAGTTCCTCCGTCAGATCCATCATATCGGTGTAATCGGCATAGGCCTGATAAACTTCCAATGATGTAAATTCGGGGTTATGGATGGTCGATATCCCTTCATTGCGAAAAACCTTGCCCAGCTCGTAAACCTTTTCGACCCCTCCAACCAGAAGCCTTTTAAGGTGAAGCTCGGTGGCAATACGCAGAAAAAGATCGATATCAAGAGCATTGTGATGAGTTTGAAACGGCCTGGCCTCAGCCCCTCCGGCAACCGCAGTCATTATCGGGGTCTCGACCTCCAAAAATCCCCGTTCATTCAGTAATTCCCGGATCGTCTGTATAATAATGCTTCTATGTACAAAGGTTTCCCTGACTTCTTTATTTACAATTAGATCAAGATACCTCTGCCGATAACGTATTTCAATGTCTTTTAGCCCATGCCATTTTTCGGGAAGAGGACGCAACGCTTTGGACAGCATCTTGAATTCATCGACGCGGATGGTAATTTCCCCCCGCCTGGTAACAAAAACCGCCCCCTTTATTCCGATAAAATCACCCAGATCAAAAAGCTTGAAGATCTCGATATTTTCCTCACCAACCCCATCAACATTGAGGTAGAATTGAATCTGACCTTCACCGTCCTGAAGATTCCCAAAACATGCTTTCCCATGTTCCCTGATGCTCATTATACGGCCGGCCAGAGAGATATCCATATCTTTAAGCTCTTCGTATTGATCAAGTATCTCCCTGGAATTATGGGTGGTAATAAATTTTTGTCCGTACGGTTCTACTCCTTTTTTACATAGTTCATGCAGGTTTTCATACCTGGATTGAATAAGTTCGTTTTCATAGTTCATTAGTTATTGTTTGCTCCTAACTTTCAAGAAATCTCTTTTATTTTGATCTTTATGTCTCCGGCAGGTACTTTGACGGTAATAACGCTCCCTGCCTTCTGACCAAGAATGGCCCTGCCCACTGGCGATTCGTTGGAAATTTTGTTTTCAGTAGGATCCGCCTCGGCGGTCCCCACTATAGTATACTCAAATTCCTCATTATTTTCAGGGTCGACCAATTTGACGGTATCACCCAAGCAGACCCTGCCGTTACCATGCGCTTCTTTTTTTAACAGTATCGCATTCCGCAGCCATTTCTCCAGAGTGGCGATGCGCCCTTCAACAAAGGCCTGTTCATTTTTGGCATCCTCGTATTCGGAGTTTTCCGAGATATCCCCGAAAGAAATTGCTTCTTTTATTCTCGAAGCGATCTCCTTCCTCTTTACCGACTTTAAAAAGTCCAGTTCTTTCTCTATCTTTTCCATACCTTGCGGAGTTAAAATGATTTCTTTATTAAGCATTAATAAGGTCCTCCAGTATACGTATTTTAAAACATAAATATTTTATTATGTAAGCCTGCCACTGTATGTGCGGCGATTTTGGAGAACTGCTTAACAAGCCTTGGTTAAATTAATCAATAAAAATAGGCCATTATTTTTTCTATTATTATATTAACACCCTATATATATGTCAACCGCTAATGTCAGGTGCGATCGTGTCAAGAAAAAGAACCTCATATAGCCTACCTGGTCAGATTCTTCGCTGCGCTCAGGATGATATAATAATATAGCTCGGAATTTTCACGCGCTGCCTGCTCCACGATAAATGAAAGGTGCCTCCTGCCATTTTGAAGGTGCAGAGCAACTTTCCCTGTCATCTAAAAACCTACAATAATTTTACACCAACGTTAAGTGCGATCCCGGATCCGGCTTATCCGCCGATAAACTATTATGTGTTTTTCCCCAAAGGGTGTTTTTTATTCTTCCGGATCAGGAGAAATAGATCGCCTTATTTTGAGATAAATAACCCACCAGTTCAAAACTGTGTTTCTGCGCCATCCTCATCATCTCATCCACTTTTTCTATTCTGATTTCATCACCCAGAGAGAAGCTGTGCTTTTTCCCGTCCATCGAAAGAATCATCGTTTCCGCAACCTCGGCCGGGATTGTCCGGGGGACAGTAAAACCAAATTTTTTGTTGAAATTGATCTGCAGCGGCACTTGCACCACGCCACTCTCGATCAAGGTAATCCCGTTATCCCCGGAAAGTACTTCCCGGCTCGATAACTCTCGCTGGCGGAGATTACAGATTATAGATTCCTGTTTCAAAAAGGGTCCGGAATCGCCGTCAACTTCTTTTCCCGGTATATCATCGGCAAGAACTATCAGATCGGCCTTTTCCAGCGCCTGGGGTATGTTGGAGGTAATCTTGACCGAAATACCATAATCATAAAGCAACTTCCAGACCAGATTATCCAATCTATGTTTATGATCGGCAACCAGGGTGAGATTGGTAAAACCGTAACGGATGAGAAGCTGTGAACAGGTGCCACCCAGCGATGAAGAAGCATCGACAACGGTACATTTTAGATCCTCTTTGATCCGGCCACGCCGTTCAATCAACCGGCAGGCACTCTGAAGCGCTGTCGCGATACAAAAAGTTCTTCCGGTCGTAACCGCCGACTGCAGACGGCGGGCAACTTCGATGCCCCGGCCGCCTATTACCGCCGTCATCCCTCCCAGTCCCACCAGTTGGGCCCCTGTTCTTTCCGCCAGACGACCGCATTTCAATATCTTTTCCAGACAGAACCTTTCGGGCCAGCCTGCCAATTGCTGCGCGGTGAGACCTAGATAGATAAAACAACCTTCAATCCGTCCGCGTGGCGACAGACCGCTGATAGGGGATATCTTAACCGGCGGGATTCGGGGGGTAATTTTCTCCACCCAGGTTCCGGGCAGAGCACGCAGTATCTTCAATTTATCACAGGCATCATCAACGGTTATCGGATGTAGAATATGAGCGAATTTAAAGGCCGACAAAGGAACCACCCACCACAACAGAGATATTCCTTGGTGTTTTTATTCTATTACACGGAACGCCTGTTTAGAAGTTAATTAAGTTCCACGATACGGGGTTCAAGGTTAAGGATGCTTAGCATATTATTGTACTCTTCAGGCGTAAGTTCTCTCTTGTTCCCGGAGAGACATATCAACAGCGCCTCGATTACATTGGTGCCGAAAGATCGCCCCTCAAACTCCGGCGTGGTAGTAATCAGCCTCTTGACCTTTCTTTCTTTGAGAAAATTAATATCATCCATCGTTACGGTGTTGGTGATAATTATTTTGCCGGGCAATTCGAAAGGCATATTCCTTTTCATAAAATGAAAATCGCCGGCAACGATATCAGCCTCTTCAAAGTATTTGACAAAGCGCGGTTTGTTGACATCCTGACTTTCTCCGGTCGGATACAATAATTTAAAAGGAAGCAAGCTCAATATGGGC
>JBASYW010000244.1:0-1599 GCA_049277715.1 Dethiobacteria bacterium
ACTGATTGGAGTAAGTGAAATAAAATGTGCGATGGCATGACATTACCAGATCCTTAATTTCCCTCGTATTATAGGTTTGCTTTATCGGTGCTTCCGCTTATATTTTTAGCGCCGATTTTTTTGTAAAACAAAGAAGAGCCTACGACAACAATTATTATTCCACCGATGGCAAGATAAAATTTGGGAGAGCGCAGATCGAGTGAATCTCCAAGAAAAGTCCATGCCACAATATGCGGTAAATGGCCGAGAATGGCACCAATCATAAAATTTTTATATTTAACATTCATGGTACCAAGCAGGAGGCTGCTTAAATCACACGGGAATACGCCTGAGAGCTTAAAAACAAAACTTAACAGAACTTCGTTATCTGCTTTTATATCATCTATCTTCTTGATTTTGGGGTACTTACTTGTAAATCTTTCCAGGAGCTTGCTGCCCGAAGACTTGCCAACATAGTATGGAAGCGAAAGACTGAGGATAACCCCGGCAAGATTGATCAGGAAGGCCGGTACAGGGTCGTAGATAATGGCTACGGCAAGAAAAAATAATGGCAGTGGAAGAAAAAGGGAAAATGATTTAATGACATAAACCGCAATGATAACAAAAGCCCCGAGCCACGGATTCTGAGGAGTATAATCGGCTAACTGTTGATATGTAGGACGATATTTAAAAAAATAATAAAGTCCCAGAATCACCATGGCCACCATCAGCACTATTGATATCTTCTGCAGGATTTCTGCCAAACTGGTCTTTTTTTCTTTATTTTCTACCATATGGTTATCACCCCGTTAAATTCATAATATATTAATGGGGCTAAATATGGAAGGCTTAGTTGAATTATATTTTCGGCAGGGGTAAAAAACTGTTGTCGTTTTATTCTTATGGGACCTGTAACTTATCCCGAGGAGCATTTTTATTTGATGATACCGGCTACGGCGTGGCGATAGCGGGGCATAACTTGGGCAAACATCAAAACTTCAAATCCCGCCTGCATGTTGTTGTTACGGATGGCTATTGCTACTACAGCAGCAGGTTAACGGAGGCTTTTTTATTCGATATAATTAATTACCCGATATCAAAGGGCGATGCAGTTATTGTTATCTTCAGACAGGCAAATAGCATCGATTATCGGGCTATATAGCTTGGGCAGGACAATCGGCTATAGGTGCGTTAATCATATTAAACGGAAAAACAGATAGGGGTAATTGATAGATTATTTTGTTTTTAAACCCCAATCATATCCTGCGGTGAAGGCGTCTTTGTTTATAGCCAGGAACTTTGGCGGGATATTTATTTCGAGGGCCTTTTCCCAGCTTTCACGAGAAAAGGGAAGCATGCAGGCGAGGATTCCGATTAAAAAAACGTTCAAGACTCTCTTATTTGTCTTTACCGGCTCTTCCCGCAGCCCATCAACGAGGTAGGTTTGGGGGAATCGGGCTTTAATCTTCTCCGGAATGTTTTCCGGGTAGAGCTCTTGTCCCGAGAGAACGGATGGTGGTGCCAGCGTCTGGGTATTTATGATTAACGTGGAATCGGCGCGAAGAAAATGCAGATAACGCAAGACTTCCAACTGTTCGAAGGCAAGCAGATAATCTACAC
>JBASYW010000245.1:0-2487 GCA_049277715.1 Dethiobacteria bacterium
CTTCCGATAGTGTTATAGGCCAGTGCTTTGGTTGAAGGGTCACTGTCAAGGGCGGTAACAAGTTTCAACTCTTTAAGTGCTTTCTCATAATCTCCTTTTTGGTTTGAAGAGAGCCCCAGACAGAAATGACCTATGATAAAATTTGGTTCAATCTTTGTTACTTCTTCAAATTCTCTTACCGCCTCATCAAGCATCGCCAGATCCCAAAATCCAAGCCCCTTGCGGAAGGAGGTGATAGCCTGTTCTTCATTCATCTTGATAAAATTATTTTTTATATTATTATTTATAGATGCTTCATCATCAGCATCAGCGTCAATCTGTAAATCGATGTCCGTCAATGTCTGATCATCTTTTTTAAAGTCGGTACTCTTCCCGGGCAGGTCCTTGGCAAGGAATGAATCCTCCCAGTTCGTGAAATCATCGAGGAATCCATCCGGAAGCGTATCGGGCAGGACAATGTTGTATTTTTCCTGGATGGCGTTGACGCGTTCCTCGAATTTCAACCAGTTCTGAACGCATTTATCCATGGTGCTGCGCAAAGAAATCATTATATCGGCAACTCTATCTTTGTCCTGGCTATCAACTCCATTTTCAAGTTCGGTTTCGATCAGATCGAGTGCTTCAAAGACAGCTGAAAAACTGGAAAACATTCTGCTTGCTCCTTTTAAAATAATTATGACGTGTCCATCATGCTTACGGTACTATTAATTAGCTAATCAATAGTTTCTTATGCAGTAAAGCAAGAAGCAATTTCAAGAAAAATGCCAGAAAATGTTTGAATGATATGGGTTGACTTTAAGGGGTATAACGCCGGATCCATATGGAAGCCCGGGCTTAGGATCAAGCTCGGGCATTTCGTCTATTGATCACGATATACTTGCTTACCCCTTACAATTTTGGTAAAATTATTATCGGTTATTATTCTGGTGTTAATTATTCAGTAATCATAATCTGATAGCGCTTGTTTTTATTCTACAGGGGCACCAAAGGAGGAGCATTTCTCATGAAAGAAGCTGGAGCAAATAAAGCGGTGAAAGGGATTGAGATTCAGAAGCGTGGCGTAATCATGGATGTTACGACCCCGGAGCAGGCTCGTATTGCCGAAGAGGCCGGTGCAGTTGCGGTTATGGCTCTGGAGAGGGTTCCTGCCGATATAAGGGCTGCGGGAGGGGTGGCACGCATGGCCGACCCCGAAATTGTTATCAAAATAATGGAAGCGGTAAACATACCGGTGATGGCCAAAGTAAGGATTGGCCATATTGCGGAGGCACAGATTCTTGAGGAGATCGGTGTGGATTATATTGATGAAAGCGAGGTGCTTACCCCGGCGGATGAAGTATTTCATCTGGATAAGCATAATTTTAAGGTTCCATTTGTATGCGGTGCCAGGGATCTGGGGGAAGCATTAAGGCGTTTGTCCGAGGGAGCTTCGATGATTCGTACCAAAGGCGAGCCGGGTACCGGAAATGTGGTCGAGGCGGTACGTCATATTCGCCGTGTTAATGCAGAACTGCGCCAAGCAATGGAGACTCCGGATGAGGAGCTTGTGGTTCTGGCCAAACAGATGGGAGTATGTATAGAACTGCTAAGAAAATTAAAGAAAGAAGGCCGTCTGCCGGTGGCCAATTTTGCTGCGGGTGGTATTGCTACTCCTGCCGATGCGTCCCTGATGATGCAACTCGGTTCCGATGGAATTTTTGTTGGTTCGGGGATTTTTAAATCGGATAATCCGGTGGCACGGGCGTCGGCCATCGTCAAAGCGACGTTGCATTATGACGATCCCTCCATTCTGGCCAAGATATCGTGCGGTTTGGGCGATGCGATGAGAGGGATGGAGATCTCATCGCTTACCGAAGCTGACCGCATGCAGGAGCGTGGAATATAGGATATATATAACTGCAGGCATAGTTTCCGGTCTGCGGCTTGAAAAATAAGATGCTTAAAGTGATTAAAAATTCGAGGAACGGTACTGCCGTTGCCTCGAATTTTTTGATGATTGACATCCTTAAAAATTACTTGCTATAATCAATTGTTCCGATAATAACAGTTTCTGGGAGGAATCAGGATGAAAAGAGCTCATGGAATCGACTTTAATTTATTTGGAGATGACATGCAGTTTGTGGAGATTGCCCTAGATAGCAATGAAAGTGTAGTGGCGGAGGCCGGAGCCATGATGTACATGGAAAACGGCATCGAGATGGATGCGGTGTTTGGGGATGGCTCCGATAATGATAGCAAAAAAGGATTCATGGATAAAGTGATTGGTGCCGGCAAAAGGATATTGACGGGAGAAAGCCTGTTTATGACCGTGTTTACGAATAAGGCCCATGAACGTAAGTCGCTGGCCTTTGCCGCCCCCTATCCCGGAAAAATAATTCCTCTGGATTTGGCCAACCAGGGCGGGCAGATAATATGCCAAAGAGATGCGTTTTTGTGTGCGGCAAAAGGGATTCAAATCGAGATAGCGTTTCAAAAGAATCTTGGTAC
>JBASYW010000246.1:0-14736 GCA_049277715.1 Dethiobacteria bacterium
AGTTAATGATGATAAAAGTTCAAGCCGATCCGCAAACACGCAGCGATATCCAGCAAATTGTAGAGACATTTCGGGGGAAAGTTGTCGATGTTTCCCTTGACTCACTGGTTATAGAGATTACAGGTAATGAAGAAAAACTTGAGGCTATAAAGATCTTGTTGCAACACTTTGGCATCAAGGAATTGGTCCGTACCGGCAAGGTGGCCATGTTGAGAGGAAGTAAAACCACCCGTGATCTTAACGTATGATTGCCAACAAGTCACGGTTGGCCTGAAGGGAACACGATAACGATAAGAACATACAAACAGGAGGTGGTATAAGATGGGATTGACGATGGTTGAAAAGATCCTTGCTCGTGGTGCGGGGAAGAGTTATGTGCAACCCGGCGACATCGTAAATGCGAAGGTAGACCTATGCCTGGGCAATGATATTACCGCTCCTGTAGCCATAAATGAGTTTGAGCGCATGGGGGCCCCCCAGGTTTTTGATCCCGAACGTATCGCTCTTGTTCCGGATCATTTTACTCCCAACAAAGATATAGCTTCCGCGCAACAATGTCAGCAGCTGCGCGATTTTGCAAAAAGGCATCAATTAAAATATTATTTTGAGATAGGAAGGATGGGTGTTGAGCACGCTCTTTTGCCGGAGAAAGGACTGGTTCTGCCCGGAGACATCATCATCGGAGCCGATTCCCATACCTGCACGTACGGGGCGATGGGAGCATTTGCCACCGGTGTCGGGAGCACCGATCTGGCCGCGGGGATGGCTCTGGGAGAGGCCTGGTTCAAGGTGCCTTCCACGTTAAAATTTATTTATAAGGGGAAATTGGGTAAATGGATCAGCGGAAAAGATCTTATTCTTTATACTATTGGCAAGATCGGTGTCGACGGTGCCCTGTACAAGGCGATGGAATTTACAGGAGAAGCGATTGATGAATTAAGCCTTGAAGGGCGTCTGACGATGACCAACATGGCTATCGAGGCCGGTGCAAAATGCGGTTATATGGAACCTGATGAGAAGGTGCTCTCTTACGTGCAAGAGAGGGCGGCACGGCCTTTTGAGCCTATATATGGTGATGCGGATGCCGTTTATGAACAGGTTTTTGAATTCGATATCAGCAAGCTGGATCCTCAGGTGGCGTATCCTCATCTCCCCTCCAACGTTTATCCGGTAACTGAAGCGGGCAATATTAAAATAGATCAGGTGGTTATCGGTTCATGTACAAATGGAAGAATTGAAGATATGCGAGAGGCGGCGGCCATTTTGAAAGGCAGACGGGTACATCCGTCAGTGCGTCTGATCGTGATTCCCGCAACGCAGGAGGTTTACTCCCGCTCTCTGCAAGAAGGTCTGATAGATATCTTTATCGCCGCGGAGGCGGCCGTCAGCACTCCTACCTGCGGCCCGTGCCTTGGAGGCCATATGGGTATACTGGCCCCCGGGGAGAAGGCGCTGGCGACGACCAACCGCAACTTTGTAGGGAGGATGGGGCATCCATCCAGCGAGGTTTATCTTGGCAGTCCTTCCGTGGCCGCGGCCTCGGCGATTACGGGAAGGATAACGCATCCGGAGGAGGTGTCTTAACCATGGTCACAGAGGGAAGGATCTGGGTTTATGGTGACGATGTTGATACTGATGTGATCATACCGGCCAGATATTTAAATACATCCGATCCCGAAAAATTGGCCCGGCATTGTCTTGAGGATCTGGACCGTTCTTTTGCTTCGGAAGTAAGGCCCGGAGACGTAGTGGTGGCCGGCAGTAACTTTGGTTGCGGCAGTTCCCGTGAACATGCACCCCTAGCCTTGAAAGCAACAGGCATCACAGGTATTATCGCCGTCAGTTTTGCCCGGATTTTTTTTAGGAATGCTTTAAATATCGGTCTTCCTATCTGGGAGTGCCCGGAAATAGTATCACAAGTGGAATCCGGAGATAAGATAAGTATTGATTTTAAAGAGGGGAGCTTCGTGCTGCCGGAAAAAGGATTAAACTTTACGGCCAAGGCATTCCCCCCTTTTATGCGTCAATTGATAGAAGAGGGCGGCCTGGTCAATTATGCCCGGAAAAAAATTGGAGAGATTATATAAATAAGGAGGATATTTTATGTCAAAATACGCCGTCAATCAGATCAGAAACCTGGCGCTTATCTCCCATGGCGGTGCCGGGAAAACTTCTTTAGTGGAAGCCATGCTCTATGTATCAAAAGCAACAAATCGGCTGGGTAAAATCGAGGCCGGAAATACGGTGACCGATTATGATGACGAGGAGATAAGAAAGCAGATCACGATCAATACTGTGCCCGCCCCCCTGGACTGGAAGAATCACCGGATCAATCTGTTGGATACGCCGGGATACTTTGATTTTATCGGGGATGTGCTCGGTGCGTTGCGCGCGGCTGATGCCGCTTTGCTTGTGGTCTGTGCGGTAGGCGGCCTCGAGGTCGGGACCGAGAAGATGTGGAATTATGCCAATGAGAACAAATTACCGCGCCTGATCTATATCAACAAGCTGGATAGAGAGAATGCCAACTATTTCAAGGTGGTTGAACAGTTACAGCATGCTTATGGCGATACCGTAATACCGATCACCATCCCCTGGGGTGAAGAGGCCAATTTAAAAGGGATTATAGATCTGGTTGGCCGGAAGGCGATATCTTTTGCCGACGAAGGACGATCATTGCAAACGGAAGATATTCCGGCCGAATATGCCGATAAAGTGGAAGAGTTAAGAGAAAAAATAATAGAGATGGTGGCTGAAACCGATGATGACCTGCTCATGAAATACCTTGAAGGCGAACCTTTAGCGGATGAAGAGATAAAGGATGGCCTGAGAAAGGGCACTGTCTCCAACAAGATTGTTCCCGTTCTTTGCGGTTCTTCAACCGCCTGTATCGGGATCCAGCCGTTGCTGGATTTCATCAGCGATTACATGCCCTCACCGGAGGATAGCGGTGTCGTAACCGGGCAGATTTCGGATAAGGAAGAAGAGATCGTACGCCGGCCTTCAAACGATGAGCCTTTCTCTGCGGTAGTATTCAAGACGCTGGCTGACCCCTACGTGGGCAGAATCAATTACTTCAGGGTATATTCAGGCGTCTTAAAACCTGATTCCCAGATCTTTAACACCGGTAAAGACAAGGCCGAACGGATCGGTCAGGTCTTCTTTATGAGAGGAAAAACCCAGATTCCGGCAGAGGAGATTGTTGCCGGGGATATCGGGGCGGTGGCCAAGCTTCAGGTTACTTCAACCGGCGATACGCTTTCTGACCGCAATCATCCGATCTGTTACGAGCGCATAATATTCCCGGAGCCGGTGATTTCTTTTGCGGTAGAACCCAAGACCAAAGGGGAGGAAGAGAAAGTGGGCAGCGGGTTGGCTCGCTTCCTTGATGAAGATCCTACTTTCCGGTTGGAAAGGAAAGTTGAAACCAGGCAGACGGTTATCTCGGGGATGGGCGAGCTGCAGCTGGAAAACATTGTAAACAAGCTTCAGCAAAAATTTGGTGTGGATGTTATTCTTTCCACACCCAAAGTACCCTTTAAAGAGACGATAAAAGGCCGTGCCCGCACCGAAGCCAAACACAAGAAGCAGAGCGGCGGTCGTGGACAGTACGGGCACGTCTTTCTGGAGATCGAACCTTGTGATGAAGGTGATTTCAGCTTTGAGGACAAGATTTTTGGCGGGGTTGTTCCCAAGCAGTATGTTCCGGCCGTTGAGAAAGGCATCAGGGAATCTATGGAAGAAGGGGTTCTGGCCGGTTATCCCGTGGTGGGCATAAAAGTAGCCCTGGTGGATGGTTCATATCATACCGTGGATTCTTCGGAATTGGCTTTTAAAATAGCGGCCTCCATGGCCTTTAAAAAAGGTTTTGTTGAGGCGGATCCAATTCTGCTGGAGCCAATCATGGATGTTGAGGTCACGGTGCCCGAGGATTATATGGGTGATATAATGGGTGACCTGAACAGCCGCAGGGGACGAATTCAGGGCATGGAACCTTCAAACGGCATGCAGATGATCAGGGCACAGGTGCCGATGGCCGAGATGTTCCGTTATGCCATTGATCTTCGTTCCATGACTCAGGGACGGGGGTTTTTCCTGATGAAATTTGCCCGTTATGAAGAGGTCCCTTTCCAGACAGCAGAGAAGATTATCGAGGCGGCCAAGGAAGAAAAAGAAAACGAATAGAGGTAGTTACACCAGAAAATATAGGGACATATAATGTAATGTTACAGGCCTTTAAACCCAAAACCGAGAATAGGCGGGGATAACCGATGACCAAAATAAAGATCGCCATAATTTTTGGCGGGCGTTCGGGGGAACACGTGGTTTCCTTGCGTTCGGCAGCTTCGATAATGGAGACGCTGGATCGTGATCGTTACGATATTATTCCGGTAGGGATCACCCGGGAAGGGGGTTGGATTTCCGGGGAGAATACCTGGCAGGTTTTATGGAAAAATGAAGTTCCTGAAGATTGCTTTCGTACCACATTGGTGATGGATCCCTCCTGTCCCGGCTTTCTTTTATGGGCGAAGAAGGATGGCCGGAGGCACGAAATTCAATCATTCCGGGAAGTTGATGTGGTCTTTCCCGTTCTCCATGGCACTTATGGAGAAGATGGAACCATCCAGGGACTTCTGGAGATGGCCGGTCTGCCATACGTAGGTTGCGGAGTTCTTGCTTCGGCGGCGGGTATGGACAAGGCCGTAATGAAGGAGTTGTTTATCCAACACGGCCTGCCGGTCGGCCGCTATCTCTATTTTGAACAACAGGATTGGTCTGCAGATCAGAATATATGGTTGGAACGGATAGAGGCGGAGATCGGTTATCCCTGTTTTATCAAGCCCGCAAACCTGGGATCCAGCGTAGGGATCTCCAAGGCATATCATGTGGAGGAATTAATCCGGGGAACGGAAGAAGCATTTGCCTATGATGAAAAAGTAATTGTGGAAGCCTTTATTCCCGGCCGGGAAATTGAGTGCAGCGTCCTGGGTGATCGGGAGGTCAGGGCCTCACTTCCCGGAGAAATTATTCCGAGCCAAGATTTTTATGATTACAAGGCAAAATATATCGATGACCGCTCTGAGCTGATCATCCCCGCCAAACTTGAGGAATCACTGGTCAAAGAAATACAGGCACTGGCGATCAAATCTTTCAAGGCGATAGGCGGAAGCGGCATGGCCAGGGCGGACTTTTTTGTTGATGTGGAAAAGAAGAAAGTCGTCATTAATGAAATTAACACCATCCCGGGATTTACCAGTATCAGCATGTATCCAAAATTATGGGAGGTCAGCGGCCTTCCTTATCGTGATTTAATTGAGCGGTTGATTCAGATAGCCATGCAGAAACATGAACGGCGTAAAAGATTAATCAATCTACCTCCAATTTGAAAAAATCGATAGTATCGATATAGTTAAAAAAAGAAATCTGGTACTATAGTACTAAGAACCAAGGAGGAGTATGGAGGGTAATGAAAAAGGAGTATCTAATGATTCCCGGACCAACACCCATTCCCCGAGAGGTATCACAGGCTTTGGGTGCAGAGATCTTCAACCATCGCGGTTCCAAATTTAAAACATTGATCGAAGAAGTTACGGTCAAATTGAAGAAAATATTTGAAACAAATAATGATCTATTTATACTTACTTCCTCAGGGACCGGTGCGATGGAGGCCGGTATCGTCAATTTTATCTCTCCCGGGGAGCAGGTTTTATGCCTATCCAATGGAGCTTTTGGGGATCGTCTGGCGGCGATATCCAAGATATACGGCATTGAGGTTGTCGGCATAAATTCGGAGTGGGGGAAGCCCCTTAAATACGATGTGCTGGTTCAGAAATTGGCGGCGGATACCGCGCGCAAAATAAAGGCCATCATGATGGTGCACAATGAATCTTCTACCGGTATAATGAATGATGTGGAAAAAGTGAGCAAGATTCGAGGTGATCACCCGGCATTGCTGATCACAGATACGGTAAGTTCTTTGGGTGCGGTCCATCTGCCTGTGGATGAGTGGAAGATTGATATCTGTTTTACCGGTTCGCAGAAAGCATTGTTGTCCCCCCCGGGTCTGGCTTTTATCAGTGTAAGCCCCCAGGCGTGGGCGGCGCAAAAAAACAAAACGGGATGTTATTATTTCAATCTAAGGAAGGCCAAGGAATATTTGGAGATAGGGCAGACTCCGTTTACGCCGGCTATCCTTCAAGTTGAGGCTTTAAATACGGCACTAGACATGCTGCTGGAGGAAGATCGCTGCCGGATATATGAACGGCATTTGCGCATGATGAGGGCGATCAGAAATGCGGTTAAGGCCCTGCGAATGGACATTCTGGTTTCCAATGAGGATGATGCTTCCCGCACTGTTACGGCGGTTAAAGCCCCCCGGAATCTGGATGTAAAAAACCTGCGCTTGCTCTTGAACCGGAAATATGGTGTTGATATAGCCGGCGGACAGGGCAAGATGGCCAACGAAATCTTCAGAATTGGGCACCTTGGGGCCATCTCCGAACTGGATATCATCACCACCATTGCCGCTTTGGAGATGAGTTTGTTGGAGTTAGGTTATAACCTTGAATTGGGATCAGGGGTGAGCGAAGCACAGAAAGTAATTATGAACATGTAGTCGAGCCCGCAAGGGCTCTTTTTTTATAAAAAGCAGTAAACAAAAAGGATTTGTTAACTGAACGTGGAATTATTTTAAAGATTGTACATATCGGAGATAATAGTATCAGGTTGCAGATCATCTTGTTTAATTGCTTTCAATTGGCTCAGAAATTCAAAATTAAGCAGGTGGAAATGAGGCAGAATATGGATGGTCAGAAAGATCTGCTTAGTTTAATAGATGATGGCTCGAGAGCAAGGGAAGATCATTCTGTAATGATGACCATTGAGCAACTGGAGAAACAGTGCCTGTCTTGTAGCCGTTGTTCCCTGCGAGACGGTTGTAAGCAGGTTGTTTTCGGGGCTGGTTCTCCGGAGGCTCAGATCATGTTGATCGGAGAGGCCCCCGGTTCGAGCGAGGATCAGCAGGGCATTCCTTTTGTCGGCAGTGCCGGCCAGCTGTTGAGCCGGATTTTGGCTGCGGTAAATATCAGTCGGGAAGAAGTTTATATCACCAATATAGTTAAATGCCGACCACCACGGAATCGGATGCCCGATCCTGACGAAATAAGATCATGCCTTGCATACTTGCACCAGCAAATAGCGATAATTGATCCTCATATTATCGTCTGTCTGGGATCTTTATCGACGCGTACGCTTATCGATAAAAACGCCATGATTACGAGGATGAGGGGGCAGTGGAAGCAAATCGGCTCACGATTGTATATGCCAACATTTCATCCGGCGGCATTATTGAGGGATCCTCGAAAAAAGCGGCCGGTTTGGGATGATTTTAAGCAGATTGAAAAAAAATATCGTGAAAAACTAGATCAGGAGGGTCGTTCATGTACAAGAGAGTGTTAATTGTAGATGATGAGAAAACCTTGGTAAAAGCATTGAAGTTCAACCTTGAAAAAGAAGGTTTTCAAATCGACGCAGCTTATGACGGTAAAGAAGCGGTCGAAAAGATAAATGATCCCGAGCAGAAGTATGACCTGATAATTTTAGATTTGATGCTGCCCGGTATCGACGGTTTTGAAGTATGCCGTATTATCCGCAAAAAGATGGATATCCCTATCATTATGCTCACGGCACGCGGCGAGGATATCGATAAGGTGTTGGGGCTCGAACTGGGTGCCGATGATTACCTTACCAAGCCTTTCAATCCTCGTGAACTGGTTGCACGCATGAAGTCGGTATTGAGAAGGGTGGAGTCACGTCCGGAAGTTCTCAAGAAATATATCAAGGTGGGGGATATCCGGATTGATTTGCTGCAGCGGAAGGTTCGATTAAGAGAAGAGGAGGTTGAGCTTACTTCAAAAGAGTTTGCACTGCTTAGCTTCTTTGCGACCAATACCGGCAAAGTCTTCTCCAGAGAAGAGTTGCTGGAACAGGTTTGGGGTTACAATTATTACGGAGATGCACGGACCGTGGATGTGCACATCAGACACCTGAGAGAAAAAATCGAAAGGGATCCCGGAAACCCTGAACTGATCATCACGGTATGGGGTACCGGATATAAATTTATAGACCACTCTAAT
The DNA here is from genome assembly GCA_049277715.1 of Dethiobacteria bacterium. Lineage (GTDB taxonomy): Bacteria > Bacillota > Dethiobacteria > DTU022 > PWGO01 > JAAYSV01. Next base: position 8,136 of record JBASYW010000246.1, read on the forward strand.
GTTTAAAATAACGAGTATTCGTAACAGACTAATGTTATATTTTCTTTCGGTCATCCTGCCGGTAATGCTTGTGGTCAGCCTGGTGTTATTTAATTTGCTCAAGCATTATTATTTTGTTCATCAGGAGGAGATGCTGGTGCGCAGCGGTACTCTTGCGGCAGAGTTTATCCGGGGGTACATGAAGGATGATATTGACCAACCCAGGCTGATATCTCTGACTGAAAGTATCAGTTACCAGACTCAGCCACCAACCCGCCTGATCGTAGTAGACAGCAAAAAGAATGTGATCGGCGATTCATTGAGAGCCGATAGCAAGTTGGGCAAGAAGCTTGATCGCAGCGAGATTAACCATGCTCTGCGCGGGGAGATAAGCAGAAGTGTTCAGTACAGCGAGGAATCCCAAAGCTGGATTATGCAGGTTGCGGTGCCCGTCAAGAGTGATGAGAATGATAATTCTGCCCCTATCGGGGCCATCTTCCTCTCCACCTCTCTCCTTGAAGTGTATAAAATACTGGGGGATATCCGAATGCTCCTTTTTTGGACAACCATGGCCGCCGTTTTATTGGTTGCCGTGTCCTCCTTTTTGTTGGCTCGCCGTTTTTCAGAACCTCTGGGGGCCTTGACCTTGGCGGCGCAGAACATGGCCGATGGAGATCTGGATCAGAAAATAAAGATTTCGTCTAAAGATGAAATCGGCCGACTGGCGGATCAGTTTAATATTATGGCCGAGCGGATTAATTATATGACCAGAAACCTTCAGGCATTTGCGGCCAATGTTTCTCATGAATTGCGCACCCCGCTTGCCACTCTAAGCATACTGATACAATCTTTAAAAGAACATGAGATGGAGCCTGAGCAGCAGCAGGATTTTCTTGAAGATATAGATCAGCAGACTCAAAGATTGATCAATCTCGTAACCGACCTCCTTGAATTGACCAAGTTGCAACATACTAAAGCAAAAGAGCACGGCAAACATTTTTCCTTAAGGAATATTCTGCTGGAGGTAATTGAGCAGATGTCCCATTGGTTTAGCCGGGCCAATGTCAAGTTCACCCATGAAATACCGGTTGCCGTACTCATGATTTCGGGCTCTCCGGGACAAATAAGGCAGGTGTTCTATAATCTGCTCGACAATGCTCTGAAATTTACCGGTGCAGGAGGGCAAGTAAATATTACGGCCCGGGAAGAGGCGGATACCGTAGAGGTAAAAGTGGAAGATACGGGAAAAGGGATACCGGCGGATGAACAGCAGCTTATATTCGAAAGGTTTTTCCGGGTGGATGCTGCCCGTTCACGTGATGAAGGGGGAATGGGGCTTGGGCTGGCTATCGCCCGAGAAATTGTTGAGGTCCATGGGGGAACGATTCGCGTGGAAAGCCAGGAAGACAAGGGCAGCACTTTCTATGTTTCCCTTCCCCGGGTTATCGTTACTCAGAAGCCCGAGGAAAAATGAGGGTGCAAAAAAGATATATCAGGAAAACAAACCCAGATATCACAGATATGTTAAAATTATTACTAAGATTTAATCATATCTGTCTTGGATATTAAATCTTATTAAACCTTTTGACCGTGCAAAAGAGTAAAATAATAATAGGATCTTTGCAAAATAGTACAAAAGTAATATCAGACAGGGCGGATCATCATGAGAAAAAGAAATTTTATTTTGGGTTTGCTTATCATTGTGGGGGTGTTATCTTACGTAGGGGTTGCCTCATACTACAGCCTATTCCCATTTAAAAAAACGGATACAGTACCGGTGGAGCCATTTATAAATTTTAAACAGGAGGGAAATATATTTGAATTAAAATATTATCCCAGTCCTGATATTCAAATATTTGATGTTTCTATCAGCCGGGATGGTGCAGATATATTGTTTGGTACCGATACAAAGAAAGTTACTCTAATCGACAACGAGGGGAATCTTAAATGGGAAAGGGTTTTTGAAAGTGATCCCCTGCAGACAAAAATAAGTGCCTGCGGCCATTATCTGGGCATCGGGACCTCTTCGGGTACCCTCATCTTTCTTAAAGAAAATCAGGAAGTAATCCAGGAAAGAAAATTTGAAAATCCGATTACCCACCTTGCCCTTTCCTCTTCCGGAGAATGGTTGGTATCAGGAAGCAGAGATGAGGATAATTCAGGAATGCTTGCTTGCTACAATCATCTGACGGGTCAGGAGTGGACCATGGAAACGGGGATGATCCTTCATCTCACGGCATCATCCGACGATCAGAAAATCTTTTACACGGAGAAAGCGGGAGACACTTGCAGCACCGTGGTTCTTGATCCGCAAGGGGAGGAACTGTGGAGAATTGAGAGTTCTGAGTTAAGAGCGTTATCCCCATCGGGCAATTTCTTTATGGTACAGGACGGAGCCGGTAACATTGTTGCTTATAATCATCTCCTGGAGGAGATGTGGAGAAAAGAATGGGGTCCGAATCCTGCGGAGATTTTTATCAACTTTCCGGGAGACAGGATGCTGATTTTTGATAAACAGAGTGACCGTAAAAGTAATCTCTATTGCTTCAACACTCAAGGGAAGCTGCTCTGGGAAAATTTTATCGATGCCAATGCCCTGATCACTTTCTCATCCGACGGCCGGTATTTAATATACAGTGCCGGAGTTTTGGAAAATAAGATAAATCAACCTAAAGAGGGTTTTAGCAAGATTGTGCTAATGAATGAAAAAGGAGATACAGACAGAGAGATAGAGCTGCCGGTCAAGGTTGAAAAAATCATTGCATCCCCATATAATGACATATTTGTTATCGGAAATGACAGCAGCGTATATCAGATCAACCTCCTTGGCCGGGACTAAAGCAAAAATCAGCTAAAAACAATAATGTTTAAGGCCGATCTTCCTATCTTTGTAGAATAAGAAACAGATAGGATCTTTTTTTAATGGGATAATTTTTAAGCAGCGGCAGGAGCGGCAATTGTTTTAATGTAAATTATGGGATAAAATATAGGGAAAAAAGGAGGGAGCAATAACACTATGCTACGATTAAAAGAGGAGATCAGTCAGTTGCTTTCTCCCTTGATAAACATCGATGCGGAGCAGATCAAAGAGTTGCTGGAAACCCCTCCGGAGAAAAGCATGGGAGACCTTTCTCTCCCCTGTTTTATTCTGGCCAAAACGGAGCGAAAACCGCCGATGTTAATTGCCGAGGAGTTGGCCAATCAACTGCGCAATCATCAAGGAATCTACTGGGATGCCGTGGATTACAAAGGCCCCTATCTGAATTTTCATATGGATTTTGATGCTCTTGGCAGTATGGTTATCGATGAGATTATTTCGGGAAGATCATGGGAGAGATGGTGCCATAAAGGCGAGGGCCGTACGGTCGTGATTGATTATTCCGCCCCCAATATCGCCAAGCCTTTTGGCATCGGCCACTTGCGGTCCACGATCATCGGAAACGCTCTTTATCTGATTTACCGCGCCCTGGGATATAACTGTGTGGGGATCAACCATCTTGGAGACTGGGGGACCCAGTTTGGCAAGCTGATAACCGCATACAGCCTATGGGGCGAAGAACCTAAGCTGCAGGAGAATCCCGTTGATTATGCTTATGAGCTCTATGTAAAGTTTCACCGGGAAGCAAAAGATCAAAAGTGGCTGGAAGACGATGCCCGGGAATGGTTCAGGCGTCTTGAGAGTGGTGAGAAAGAAGCCCTTTCTCTCTGGAAAACATTTTGCGAATTCAGTCTGGAGGAGTTCAAACGGGTATATAAACTCCTGGGCATCGAATTTGATTACTATCACGGCGAAAGTCATTACAACCCTTATCTGGAACAGACATTGGTATTGTTAAAAGAAAAAGGCATTACCAAAATGAGTGACGGTGCTTTGATTATTGATCTTGAGCAGCATGGTCTGCCCCCCAGCATCCTGCAAAAAAAAGACGGCACAACCCTCTATATGACCAGAGATATCGCCGCGGCTATTTATCGCCATGAACATTTTAAATTCTCAAAGATGCTCTATGTAGTGGGATCGGAGCAGACTCTGCATTTTCAGCAATTGTTTAAAATACTGGAATTGCTGGGGTACGGTTGGGCGGAAAGATGTGACCATGTTCCCTTTGGGCTCATCCGCTTCAAAGAAGGGCGGATGTCTACCCGGGAGGGGAACATCATTCTACTTAAAGATGTTATTGCGAGGGCCATCAGCCTTGCCGGACAGATAATTGAAGAGAAAAACCCCGACCTGCACGACAAAGAAGATGCGGCCCGAATTGTAGGGCTAGGAGCCATAAAATTCGGAGATTTGAGCAATGACCGTATTAAAAACATTGAATTTGAGTGGGAGAAAGTACTAGATTTCTCCGGTGAGACGGCCCCCTATATCCAGTATGCCCATGCCCGGATCTGCAGCATATTGCGGAAGGCCAGAGATGAACATCGTCATCTGGAGCCCGGACATACCGACATAATGGAGCTGGTGAAGGAGCTTGCCACGGAGGAAGAAGAGTGCCTGGTGAAAGAACTGGCGCTGATGCCTGACGTTATTTTACGCTCGGCGGAAGCAGACAAGCCATCATTGATTGCCCGTTATCTCATCAATGTAGCACGCGAGTTCAATCGTTTTTACCATAATTGCCCGGTTTTAAGCGCTGACGATGATAAGAAGGTCTCATCGCGGTTGGTCTTGATTGAGGCCACACGGATAGTGCTGGCCAAAGGTCTTGAGCTATTGGGCATTGAAGCTCCGGAGGAGATGTAATACAATCAGGAATAAAACCAATACTAAAGGGTGAGGGGAGGCATTAATTAATTGCTGGATATTAAATTTATCAGGGAAAACCCGGATGTGGTCAGGGAGGCGATGCGCCTGAAGGGTGATGAAGCCAACCTCGACAGATTTCTGAAGCTCGATAATAACAGAAGAGCAATATTAAAGGATGTCGAGGAGCTCAAATATCAGCGCAATCGCGTTTCCAGGGAGATCGGCAATCGGAAGGCCAGGGGTGAAGAGGCCGAAGATAAAGTTGCGGAAATGCGCCGGGTTGCAGACCGGATCAGAGAGATGGATGATGAACTGCGCCTGCTTAACGAAGAGATGGAGCAGATACTCCTGCATATCCCCAACATCCCTGCTAAAGAAGTGCCGCCGGGTAAGACCGAAGAAGACAATGTTGAGGTAAGGCGGTGGGGAGGGCAGCCCGAGTTAAACTTTGAACCCAGGACGCACTGGGATCTGGGGGCCGCGCTAAATATCCTTGATTTCCCGCGCGCCGGGAAGATAACCGGAAGCCGCTTTGCGCTGTATTACGGATTGGGGGCGCAATTGGAGCGTGCTCTAATCAATTTTATGCTTGATCTGCATGTTCGGGAGCATGGTTATCAGGAAGTTTTTCCTCCCTTTATCGTCAACAGTGAGAGCATGATCGGCACGGGGCAACTACCCAAATTCGCCGAAGATGCCTTCAAGCTCGAAGGCCGGGATTACTATCTGGTGCCCACCGCGGAAGTTCCGGTAACGAACCTCCATCGTGACGAGATACTGAAGGAAGAAGACCTGCCCATCTACTATGTGGCCTATACCGCATGTTTCAGGGCCGAGGCCGGTGCGCATGGCCGTGATACCCGGGGGCTGATACGTCAACATCAGTTTAACAAAGTTGAACTCGTAAAATTTGTAACCCCCCGGAGCTCTGACGATGAGCTGGAGAAGCTGGTGGCCAACGCGGAAAAGGTGTTGCAGTTGTTAAACATTCCCTATCGGGTAATGCTCATGTGTGCCGGGGATCTGGGTTTTGCCGCCGCAAAAAAATATGATCTGGAGATATGGATGCCTTCCAACCAAACCTACCGCGAAGTATCTTCCTGCAGCAATTTCCGTGATTTCCAGTCCCGCAGGGCCCAGATCCGTTATCGTCCCATGGGGAAAGAGAGAATAGAATTTGTGCATACTTTGAACGGTTCGGGATTGGCGATAGGCCGGACGGTGGCCGCTTTACTGGAAAACTTCCAGCAGGAGGACGGCAGCATCATTATTCCCGAGGTTCTGAGAAAATATTTTCCCGATCCCGCGATCACTGCTATCCGTGCAAATCGCTAATATTATACAGAAGATTGGGCCATGATAATGGAATGGCCTCTTAATTTTAACCGGCAATCGGGGGCCGGGATCGGTTGTCGGTCTAATCGAAAACCGGGGAATTTGAGGGGGCAAAAGCACAAATTCATTGGCGGAATGAGTTATCTTTTCTTTGGCTTTCGGCCCGGATGGTTCCCGTCCGTTTACCTGCTGCAGATTGACTAGGCAATCACGATTATGTTATACTATTTTCGCACCCGGAGGGGTGTCCGAGAGGTTTAAGGAGCCGGTCTTGAAAACCGGTGACCCGAGAGGGCCGTGGGTTCGAATCCCACCCCCTCCGCCATAAATCAGGGAGAGATGGCCGAGAGGTCGAAGGCGGTCGCCTGCTAAGCGATTAAGCGGTTAATAGCTGCTTCGTGGGTTCAAATCCCACTCTCTCCGCCATACAAACTTATGGGCGCCCGTAGCTCAGTGGATTAGAGCGACTGACTACGGATCAGTAGGTCGGGGGTTCAAGTCCTCCCGGGCGTGCCAACATAAAACCCGCTAGTAGAG